>CAZNBH010000148.1:0-2633 GCA_964571355.1 uncultured Aquifex sp. | reverse complement strand
TCGTAGGTGGGATAGGGTTCTTGGTAAAGCCTTGTAGATTTGCCGAGCCTTGTCCAAAGCTCTTCGCATATATGGGGGGTTATCGGGTATAGGAGTTTTAAAACAACCTCCACCGCTTCGCGGAGCGCTTTTTTATCCTCTTCGTTTTGGGGTTTGAAATCTTCGAGCTCGTTCAGGAGTTCCATAACGGAGGCTATGGCGGTGTTGAACTGGTAATTCTTCTCCATCTCTTGGGCGAATTTCTTTATCGTCTCGTGGACCTTTCTCCTTATCTCCTTCCCCCTTTTGGAGAGGTTTTTATGCTCTATCCCCTCGGGGGAAATATCCTTTACAACCTCGAGGGTTTTTAAAACGAAGTTCCAAAGGCGGTTTAAAAATCTATAAGCCCCCTCTATACCGCTCTCTATCCATTCGAAATCCCTTTCGGGGGGAGCGGCAAACAGTATGTAAAGCCTCACCGTATCGGCGCCGTATTTTTTAACAACCCTTTCGGGGTCGACGACGTTCGCCTTCGATTTGGACATCTTTGCGACTTCGCCGAGGTCTTCCTCGAGCCTCTTCAGGTCTACCTTGTCCTCTATACCCAACGCGCGGAAGAGAAAAATTACGTTATCCCCTACGGAGAGTTTATTTTCTTGGAGGAATTCCTTTATAGGTTTGTTCAAAATATCGGACATAGGGAGAGAATTTTAAAAGTTCCCGCCAAAGGGGTTTTTCTTTTTAGCCCACATAAAAGGGGTCTTCCGAACGACAATTTTCCTAACTATGGAAGGAAAAAAGGACAAACTCTCCCGCTTGGAGGAATACCTCGAGAAACTCACCCCTAAAAAGGTAGTCGAAGAACTCAACAAATACGTAATAGGTCAGGAGGAGGCAAAAAGGGCGGTCGCCATAGCACTTAGAAACCGCTGGAGGAGGCAAAAGCTCCCCGACGACCTTAAGAACGAGGTAGCACCCAAAAACATAATGATGATAGGACCCACCGGTAGCGGTAAGACCGAGATAGCCCGCCGTTTGGCACAGCTCATAAAGGCGCCCTTTGTAAAGGTTGAAGCCACCAAGTACACCGAGGTCGGCTACGTGGGTAGGGATGTCGAGAGTATGGTGAGGGATTTGGTGGAAGCCGCCTACCGAATGGTAAAGCAGGAAAAGACCGAGGAGGTTAAAGAAAAGGCTCGCCGCTTCGCGGAGGAGCGGTTGGTCGACTATTTGCTCGGGGAGCATAGCCAACCCATCAACCTACCGTTTCCCCTCCCCTTCGGGCAACCCAAGGAGGAAAAGAAGGAGATACCCCGCTACAAGAGGGAGGAGCTCCTCCAAAAACTCCGCCGCGGCGAACTCGACAACGAAATAGTCGAAATAGAGATTACCCCAAAAGGGATGCCTTCGGGAATGGTTATAACCCCTCCGGGAATGGAGGAACTCCAAAACCAATTGGGGGAAATCTTCAAAAACCTCTTCGCGGGGGGTAGGAAGAGGAGAAAGGTCAAGGTGAAGGAAGCCCTCGAAATACTCACCCAAGAGGAGGCGGAAAAACTCATAGACCCCGAGGAGATAGCGAGCGAGGCAATCTACAGGGCGGAAAACTTCGGGATTATCTTCATCGACGAGATAGACAAAATAGCGATAAAACACAGGGGGGTAGAAGGAGGGGTTTCCCGCGAGGGGGTTCAAAGGGATTTATTACCCTTAGTGGAGGGAACAACCGTTTCCACAAAATACGGACCCGTAAAAACCGACCATATCCTGTTTATAGCGGCGGGAGCCTTCCACCTCGCAAAGCCGTCCGACCTAATTCCCGAACTGCAGGGTAGGTTTCCCATAAGGGTCGAGTTAAAACCCCTCACCAAAAGGGAGTTTGTAAGGATACTCACCGAACCCAAAAACGCCCTTACAAGGCAATACAAGGAACTCCTAAAAACGGAAGGGGTTTATTTGGAGTTTACCGAGGATGGAATAGAAAAAATAGCCGAATACGCCGAAATCCTGAACGAAAAAACCGAAAACATAGGCGCGAGGAGGTTGCACACCGTTATGGAAAAACTGCTCGAGGATATCCTCTTCGAGGCACCCGACCTAAAAGGTCAAACCATCATAGTGGACGCCAAATTTGTAGAGGCAAAACTCGGGGGATTTGTAGAGGACACCGAACTGGCGAAATATATCCTTTAAACCGAAATTCGCGTTCCTTTTTTCCAAATTTGTTATAAACAATATTTGCTTTGCAATTTTAATTAGCCACACTTCGATGTCAAGCCAAGAATACCATCTCCAACTGTTGGAGTATCAAATGTAAAAAAGACCTATAAAAGGAAATAGCAAATTGGAGATATTTTGCAATCCCATTAATAGATGGGAATTATAAAAATTTTTAACCCTATACGGGGTTTGTTCGGCATAAATTCTATAAATGTTTTAAATATCTTCAAAACTTTTTTAGGTTTTTAACAAGATTATTGCACAAATTTTGGATTATAGATTTAAAAGTTAACCATTTTCGGTTTTAAAAGCTTTGAAAGTTGAACAAAACAGTGGATTTTTCATTTGAACTCGTTTGTTTTTCTATTCTCCTCTTTTAAAGAAGACCATTATTGGAGCCTTGCATTTCGCAGAAAATTATGGTATATAGTCAA
>CAZNBH010000147.1:0-2689 GCA_964571355.1 uncultured Aquifex sp. | reverse complement strand
GGGCGGGGATTTTACTTTTTTAATGGTCTATTTAATCTGCTCCGGCGGTTCGGCGAGGGGTTTAGCCTGCATAGGGGTTTACAAGTATCTCGTCGAAAAAGATTTCGCCCTAGGAGGGATTTCGGGAAACTCGGCGGGTGCAATTGTTGGGGCTTTTATAGCGGCCGGCTATACCCCCGAAAGGATGGTTCAAATAGCGAAGGAAACCAACCCCTTAAAGGTATTTAGACCCTCTTTCCCCCCGAGGTTGTCGCTCTTTTCTCCAACCCCTATAAGGAACTTTTTTCGGAGGTATCTCCCCGAAAGGTTTGAGGATTTAAAAATTCCCCTACACGTTTCGGCTACCGACCTATCCACGGGGGAAAATCGCCTATTTTCGGAGGGAAACCTAATAGACGCCCTTATGGCAACCTCCGCCTTGCCCCCCTTTTTCCCGCCGGTTGAGATAAACGGAACCCACTACGTGGACGGGGTATTTTCAAACGACCTCCCGGTGGAGCCCTTTTTAAAAGGTTCCTCCAAGAGGATTTGCGTAGATTTAACACCCTTGAGGGGAGACTACACCCCCAAGAATGCCGTAGAGGTCACCCTTAGGAGTTTTGTAATAGCGGTAAGGCACCACAAGGTGGAAAAGTTCAAACTGTGCGATTACCTAATCCAGCCCGACTTCAGGGGTTTAGGTTTTTTGAACTACAAAAAGGTCGAGGAGTTTGTAGAGGTGGGTTATAAAGCCACAAAAGAGGTTTTAGGCTAACTCCTTTATCATAGCGGTCTCGTCGCAGTTTGGGAACTTTGGGCAGTTCAGGCAATCGGTCCAAACCTTGTGGGGTAATAAGGTTTTTTCCAACTCCCTAAAGCCGAGTTTTTTAAAAAACTCCACCTGGTAGGTGAGGACAAAAACCCTTTTAATCCCCAAAGAGGTGGCCTCCTTTATACATTCCCCAACGAGTTTTTTACCTATACCCTTCCCCCTTAGGGAAGGCTTTACAGCGAGGCTCCTTATTTCCGCCAAATCCTCCCAGGTTATGTGGAGGGCGGCGCACCCCGCTATATCGCCGTCTATTTCGTAAACCCAAAAGTCCCTGATGTTGTCGTAAAGGCTGTTCAAACTCACCGGGAGGAGTAGCCCCTCCTTGGCGTAGGTGTTTACGAGTTCGTGTATCCTTACCGCATCGGAGGGTTTCGCCTTCCTCAAAGTCCCCTTTAGGGTTTCGACTTCCATAGTTCCCTTAAGGGGAAAATTTTTTGGGAGAAACACCCAAAGCGGTTGATATTGAAAGGAAAAAAACTAAGCGGTGAATTCAACCTTTACGTCGGCACCCTGTAGGTGCTCGCTTCTCGCCGTAACGCAAACGGTTTCCAAAACCTCCGTAATCTCCTCGAGAACCTCCATAACGAAGTTGGGGTGCACTTTATTGTCGAGCCAAAAGATTTGGGAGGTGTCCCACTTTGCGATTACCGGTTTCACCTTTTCGGGTGCGAGTTTTTTCGCATCCTCCTCACAATTGGGGTGGGAGGATTTACAGGTGCAAAACTTTTTAAGGGTTATGGTCACCTTTACCTTTTTCCCATCCTTGGTGGTACCTTCCACAACGAACTGAACCGCCATTGTTGGCAAATTTTAAAAAAACCGAAAATAGGTTGCAAAGGCTAAACTCCTAACCCCTTTTGAGTTGTTCGAGATATTTTTTCCTTACGCGGAGAAAAAAATCCTTAACCTCCCTCTCGCGGTAATCCTTATAAGTCCAAAATAGGTCTTTAAAATCCCCTCCAAAATAGAGGTACTCCATCTCGGCAAAAATACCCCTTCCGAGGTAAAACCTTCCCCCCCTCTCCTTGTGGGTGGTTAAAAATAGGTGGTGTTTGTCCACCCAACCGGGGTCTACGTTTACAACCCTATTCCCATCGATGGAAAGCCTTTTTTCGAGTTCCATCGAGAGGAGTTTCAATTTCAAGGGGTTTAAACCCTCCGAGCAGGGGTCGGCGCTTATAAGTTTTTCCCCCGAAAGGTAGACCCGCTTTAGCGGGGTTCCCATTTCCTTCCCGTAGTAGTTCTCGAGGTGGGGAAAGTGAAACTCGGGGGAGACAATGTCGAAATCGCCGACCAATTCCTTTAAAAAGGTCAAAGCCTCCGCTAACGCGGAGGGGTGTTTTGCATTGTAGAGGATTGAAAAGACGGGTTTAACCAACATCAATCGGGTAGTTTATCGGTGTCCACGACGATGATACCCTCCTCGGGCTTTACCTCCAAAACGAAATTTTTGGTAAAGGGTATTATTCTCTCGTTTTCGAGAACGAGCATAGGATACATCCCCCCGTCGTGGATGTATTGAACCTTACCTATCTCATTGCCCTCCTTGTCGACCACCTTCGAACCCACCAGTTGGAAGTAGTAATACTCCCCCGATTTGAGTTTTGGGAGTTCCTCCTCGGGGTAGTATATGTGGGCGCCGACCGCCTTTAGGGCGTCCTCCTCGGTATCTATCCCCTTGAGTTTTATATAGGCTTTTTTTCCCCTCACCTCGACACTTTCGACCTCGAAAGGCTCGTAATCTCCCCCTTTCCTCTTTAGGTAAACCTTTTCCAAACCCTCCCAAAGCCTTTGGGGGGCGAAAATTCTCACCTTTAGTTTCCCGTCGTAGCCGAAGGCGTCCTCTATTTTCCCTACAATGGCAAATTTTTTTTCCAT
>CAZNBH010000146.1:0-2690 GCA_964571355.1 uncultured Aquifex sp. | reverse complement strand
TATTTGTCCATACGGGTCGAGGTGGTGGGTCCCGCCGAACCTATTACCTCCCCGGGTTTGGGAGGGGTAGGTCCCACGTAGTAGATAATCTGCCCCTTTACGTCGAAGGGAAGGGGTTCCCCCCTTTGGATAGCCTCGACCATCCTCTTATGGGCGGCGTCCCTTGCGGTGTAGATGTAACCGGTGATTAGAACCTTATCCCCCGCGCGGAGTTTTTCCACAACCTCGTCCGTCAAAGGGGTTGTAATCCTTATTTCTCCCGCCATGGGGTTCATTTTAAGACCTTTCAACCCATGGCGGTTATCGTTAAAACTTAATGACCTTTGACGTTATCGTTATAGGCGGGGGCATTGCGGGGTTAACTACAGCCTTTTACCTCCAAAGGGGTGGAAAAAAGGTTTTACTCCTCGAAAGGGAAAACCGCTTCGGGGGAAACATTAGGAGTTTTAGGGAAAACGGCTATCTCTTCGAAGGGGGACCCCAAACCATTTTGGCTAACAACAAAAGGGTTTGGGAACTCGTAGACCTCCTAAAGGCTCCCGTTAAAAAAGCGTCCCCTTCGTCGGAAAAGAGGTTTATCTACAAAGGGGGGAAACTTATACCTATACCCCTAAAGCCGTGGGAATTTTTTAAAACCCCTTTGGTAGGTCTCCGCTCAAAACTCCGCCTGTTTTTGGAGTTTTTCGAAAAACCTATAGAGGGAGATATTTCGGTCGCCGACTTTGTGAGGAGACATTTCGGGGAGGAGTTCCTCGATTACTTCGTTCAACCCTTCGTTTCCGGCATCTACGCGGGCGATGCCGAAAAATTGAGCCTAAAGTACGCCTTCCCGAAACTTTACGAAATGCAAAAACGCTACGGTTCGCTGCTGAAAGCCTTTTTCAAAGAAAAAAGGGTAGCCCCCAAGGGGGAACTTATATCCTTTAAAGGTGGTCTTCAAACCCTAACCGACCTCCTGGCGGAAAAAATAGAAAACAAGTTAAAAAACACCCCCGCCTTGGGGATAAAGGTAAAAAACGACCTCTTCGAGGTGGAAACCCCGAAGGGCATTTTCTCCGCCAAAAAACTCGTTATCGCCACCCCCGCCTACGAGGCGGCAAAGCTCCTAAGCCCCCTATACCCGTCGGCTAAAGTCTTCAAGGAAATCCAACACCCACCCGTTGCGGTCGTATCCTTATCCTTTCCCAAAATAGGTCTGGAAGGTTTCGGTTTCTTAGTCCCCAAAAGGGAGGGGTTGAACATTTTGGGGGCAATCTATGTGAGTTCCCTATTTCCCGACCGCTGTCCCCCCAATGAGGATTGCCTTACCGTTTTCCTCTGCGGGGAAACCCAAAAAAGCGTTTGCCTCCTCGAGGACGGGGGTATAATAGCCACCGCCGAGGAGGAGATTAAAAGGGTATTTCCCCAAATAGGAAACTTCAACTTTAGAAAACTCACGAGGTGGAACCATTCCATACCTCAATACACCTTGGGTTACGGGCGTTATTACGAGACCTACGAGGGGTTGAGAAAAAAATACCCCAACCTTTACGTGGTATCGAACTTTTTAGGTGGGAGTTCCCTCGCGAGGTGTATAGAAAGGGCAACCGAAACGGCAGAGGAGATTCTAAAGACTTTTTAGTTTTTTTCTTTAAACGTCGAAATCGTCCCCGCCAAAGTCGTCAAAACCGCCAAAGTCGTCGCCGCTATCGGCAAAGCTATCGCCAAAATCGGAGGTGCTATCGTCCAAAGCGCTTTCGTCGAGTTCGGTAAAGTAATCCCCCTCAACGGGTTCGTCGAGGTCGGCTTCTATATCGTCGAGGGAGGGCTCGGGAATGTCGTCGGCTACGGGTTCCTCGATTATTACCTCTTCAACCTCAACCGGTTGGGTAACCTCCTGCTCTATTTGCTGCTGCTCCTCGGGGGACATTTCGGGGGCGTGTTGAACTTCGTGGGCGAAGGCTTCCCCCATCATGGAGCCGAGCAGATAGCCGAGCAGCATACCACCGCCGAGTCCGAGCAGGGCGCTACCCCACGAAAAGCCACCACCTTGCTGTTGAGGCTGGGCAAAGGGGGACATACCCATAGGTTGCTGTTGCATTTGCATGTACTGCTGTTTAAATGCGGGTTCCCTCGCCTTGAGGTGGAGGTAGTTTTCAACACTTCCCGCCTTTAGGAGCTTCCTAATCTCCTTATACATCTGATAGAACTCTTGGAGGGTAGGGGTCTTTTCCTGGGTTTGTCCGCTCTTTTTGTCCTTTAGGAGGAACTTGTCGGCGGTGTACTCCATGTAGAGGTCGGGGGTTTCAACTATCACCCTTTCGGGTTCGATTTTTATGTTCACCTCTTGCCCGTTAACGGTTTCCTTGAATTCGGTCTTTCCGAGTTTCTTGGCGATGGCGTAGAGTTCCATCAACTTGTACTTTTTGACCTTCCTCTCCGCATCGGGGGAGTTTATCTCCTCGTATTCCTCCCCTTGGTCGGAACCGCCAAAGAGCCCCTTTAAGGTGTCGAGGAAACTCTTTTCCTTTTTGCGGTAAATCTTACCCTTTTCCCAATCCACGTAGAGGTTTAAAGCCTTTATAAACTCCATCTTAGGTTTAGGTAATATAGCAAGCCAAAAAAGGGTTTTCCGTAATTAAACTTACCCTTGATGGGAAAAATCAAAGCGGAATTTGTGGTTTTGGAGGGCAACTCGGTCGAGATTACAA
>CAZNBH010000145.1:0-2767 GCA_964571355.1 uncultured Aquifex sp. | reverse complement strand
ATCCACTCCCATATGACCAACACCTTGAACACCCCTATAGAGGCTTTGGAATTCGCCTATCCCATGATGGTTAGGGAGTACTCTATACGGAAAAACAGCGGAGGGGACGGTTTGTACAGAGGAGGAAACGGGCTTGTGAGGGAAATAGAGCTCCTCGCCGATGCGGAGGTAACAATCCTTTCCGAAAGGAGGGTAAAACCCCCCTATGGTCTTTTCGGCGGTAAACCGGGGGCGGTCGGTAGGAATTTCGTAAACGGGAAACCGGTAGGGGGAAAATACTCCTCCAAACTCCCCAAAGGGTCGGTTATAAGGATAGAAACACCGGGAGGGGGAGGTTGGGGCAATCCCGATGAGGTTTGAAGAGTTCAAGAACCTAAAGAGGTTGGAAAAATTCGCCGAGGGCTACAGGGGGATTATCTACACCTATACCGAAAACGGGAAAAGATACGCCGTAAAAGTCCCCTCGGAGGAAAAGCTGATAAAGACCTTCCAAAAGGAGGCAAAAATCCTCGAGTACCTAAACGGGGTAGGTTTTTCCTTCGTTCCCCAACTGGTATCGGTGGGAGAGGATTTTTTCGTCTATCGGTTTATAGAGGGGAAACCCTTTAAAAAACTCCAAAAGGAACTCCCCGAAGGGGCTTTTAGGTATTTTTTGAGGAAACTATTGGTGGCGGCTTATTGCCTCGACAAGGTGGGGGTCTTTAAGGATGAATTTCAGAGACCCTTTACCAACGTTTTAATAAACGGGCGGAGGCTTTACCTCATAGACTTCGAGAGGGGGCTTTTGAACAAATACTGGAAAAACGTTCCCCAATATCTGCAGTTCCTCGTGGCGGTGGGGGTTTTGGATAGGGATACCGCCATAGGTTTGGGAAGGGAGTACAAGAAAAACCCCAAAGGGGTGGTTAAAAAAGTTTTAAAACTCCTAAGGGGGTGAGCTCTAAAAAACCCACTGCAATTGGAAGGAAAAAACTTTTTGAGCCTCACCCCCGGAGACCCTATCGGTTAGGGCTAAGGTGAGCTTTACCCCTTTGGGGAAATAGAAATTCACGTTTCCCCCGTAGATGTACTCGTTTTTAGACCCCGGACGGGTGGTTATCTTCTCAAACCCCAAGGCGGTTTCCGACTTTATACCCTTAAATACCCAAGGGGGGCGGTATCCTCCCTGCAACTCAAACCCCTCGAGGAGGTAGTTTTCCACATTTCCCCCAAAGCGGTAGGCCAACCTGTCGACCTCCCCGTAGAGGGAAAAAGTTCCCACTTTCCACTTCGGGGTTCTAAAAAGGATATCCCCCTCCTCGAGGCGGGCTATCCCTCCGTAGTTCCCCCCTTGGGTTTTTAGCTCCAAGTTCCCCGCGTAGGCGTAGGATAGACCTATCCTAAAGGTTTTTCCCCCGAAGGTGTTCAATGCTTTAGTATCCCCCTTTAAGGTCGGGGGGATATATTCGACCCTTAAAAAGGCGTTGTTTAACCAATACCTCTTTGAGGTCAGACGGTATTTTTTCCTGTAGGGGTTGAAGTCCTTAAAACCCCACCCGTAGGCGGTGGCTATTGAAAACTTAAGCCCCCTTTGGGGTATTTTGAACTCCACCTCCAACTGGTTGCCGTAGTAATCCCCAAAACTCTTTTTGACCTTTCGGAACAAATAACTTTTGTCCACGAGGAGGAGTTTCGACGACGAGGAGAGCCCCTCCCCGCTGTAGGGTTTTTTATCCCTTCCCACCCTAAGGGTTAGGTATTTGGAGGGTTCCAATTGGAGGAAGAGCTTTTTTATCAAAACCTTTTTGGGGAAGTTGTAGCCCTTTCCACCCTTGTAGTTTCTAAACCAATTGTCCAACGCGAGTTTTGAAACGATTTTTATACCCCTTCGGGGTTTCAAAACGGTTTTGAGTTCGAACCTCCTTAGGTATAGGTCGGTTTTTGAACTGTACCCATGGGAGGTCTTTTGCAAATCCCCGTAATCGAACCTCCACTGGAAAAATCCCGAGTATTTAAAGCTCCCGCCGATGGTGAGGAGGGGAAGGAGCCCACCAAATAGAAATAAGCGAATACTAACCATCGGTGGGAAAAATTTTAAAGCTATGGAACTTTTAACCGTTGGTAGCGTAGCCTTTGTCCTGTCCTTCGTTTTCGCCCTCGGCGGGATAGGGGGTGCGGTCTTGCTCGTTCCCGTTTTAACGATGATGGGTATACCATTCGAGATAGCCCGCCCGGCGGGGTTGTTTACAAATGTCCTCTCCTCCTCGGCGGGGATACTGAACAACCTCCTAAACAGACGAATAGACTGGAAATTGGCTATCCCCCTTACGGTGACCTCCTCTTTAACCGCCCCTTTAGGGGCTTACCTATCCCACATGGTGAACCCCAAGGTGGTGGGATTGATTTTTACCTTTTTCCTCTTTTACGCGGGAATAATGGTTTACATCCCCAAAAAGGCGGAACATATAAAGACGGATTTCCCCCTATGGGTTCCCATTGCGGTGGGCTCCTTTACGGGGTTTTTCTCGGGATTGCTCGGCATAGGAGGGGGAAGTTTAGCCTCTCCCATCTTGATGGTCTACGGTATAGACCCCCTAAAGGTAATTTCCTCGGTTATCTTTATGGTGCCCTTTTCCTCCCTAAGCGGGTTTCTCACCTATTGGAAACTCGGGGCGGTCGATTGGGGTATAACCCTTGCGGCGGCTATCCCCTCCTTCGTGGCGGGCTACCTCGGCGTTCACGTAGCCCACAGGTATTTAAAACCCTCGCAAATAAAGAAAATCCTCGG
>CAZNBH010000144.1:0-2798 GCA_964571355.1 uncultured Aquifex sp. | reverse complement strand
AAAGGTAGGGAAGTAATCATTGAAAAACAATGGGGTTCCCCCATCGTAACCAAGGACGGTGTTACCGTTGCCAAAGAAATCGAATTGCCCGACCCCTTGGAAAACGTAGGTGCTCAACTCGTTAAAGAGGTTGCATCCCAAACCAACGACAAAGCGGGGGACGGAACCACCACCGCAACCGTATTGGCACAGGCTATCTTCAACGAAGGTCTAAAGGCTATTACCGGCGGTGCCAACCCCATGGATATCAGGAGGGGTATGGAAAAAGCCGCTAAAAAGGTTATAGAAAACCTAAAGAAAATCTCCAAAAAGGTTGAAACCAGGGAAGAAATCGAACAGGTTGCAACCGTATCCGCCAACAACGACCCCGAAATCGGTAAGCTCATCGCCGACGCTATCGAGCAAGTCGGTAAGGACGGGGTTATCACCGTAGAAGAGGGTAAAACCGCCGAAACCACCCTCGAAGTTGTCAAGGGTATGCAATTCGACAGGGGTTACCTATCGCCGTACTTCATAACCAACCCCGAGAAAATGACCTGTGAACTCGAAAACCCCTACATCTTGATATACGAAAAGAAAATCAACAATATTAAGGAACTACTACCCGTACTCGAACAGGTTGCAAGAACCGGAAGACCCCTATTCATCATCGCCGAGGACGTAGAGGGTGAAGCACTCGCAACCTTGGTTGTAAACCACCTCAAAGGCGTGCTAAGAACCTGTGCGGTTAAAGCTCCCGGCTTCGGTCAAAGGAGAAAGGACTACCTCCAAGATATAGCCGTGGTAACCGGCGGAACCGCCATCACCGAAGACCTCGGTATTAAACTCGAGCACGTAACCCTCGATATGCTCGGACAAGCCGACAAAGTTGTTGTCGATAAGGAAAACTTCACCATCATAGGTGGAAAAGGAGACCCCGAAGAGATTAAGAAACGTATCGAGCAAATCAAACGTCAAATCGAGGAAACCACCTCCGACTACGACAGGGAAAAACTCCAAGAAAGGTTGGCAAAACTCTCCGGCGGTGTTGCAATCATCAGGGTAGGTGCGCCCACCGAAGCAGACCTCAAAGAGAAGAAATACCGTGTTGAGGACGCCGTTAACGCAACCAAGGCAGCCCTCGAGGAAGGAATCGTTCCCGGTGGTGGAACCGCTATGGTAAGGGCTGCCCAAAACATCGAAAACGAAGTAGAGGTTGAAAACGAAGACCAAAAACTCGGCGTCAAGATTATCGCCAAGGCCTGCACCGCACCTCTAAAACAAATCGCCTATAACGCCGGATACGAGGGCGGAATGGTATTGGCTAAGGTTATCGAACTCGGACAAGAAAACCCCAACATGGGATTCAACGCCGCAACCGGCGAATACGTTGACATGCTCCAAGCCGGTATTATAGACCCCACCAAAGTTGAAAGGACCGCCCTCGAAAACGCAGTTTCCGCCGCAGGCGTGTTGCTAACCGCCGAGGCTATAGTTGCAAATATCCCCGAAAAGAAAGAGGATAAGGGCGCCGGTATGGATATGCCCGAATTCTAATCCTTCTTTCCTTTATTCTTTCCCTTACAATGTCCAAATTTCTCGCCGAGTGGCATCTACAAAAGATAGCCCGTTGGCTTACCCTATTCGGGTATCCTACCGAGGTTGTTCCCAAACTCACCAAGGAACATATATCCAAGTGTTCCCGCGGAAGGTGTGTAGTTCTAACAACCTCCCGTAGGTGGGAAAAAACCTTTAAAAACCTTAAAGTGGAGTATTTAATCCTCCCCAATACGGAGGACTGGATAACCCAACTCTGTATGGTTTTGAGGCATTTCAACCTAAAAGGTGAATTGAAGTTAAACCATTGCCCCCTATGTTTGGAAAAGTTAAAACCGGTATCACCCGAGGAGGTAAAAGATAAAATCCCCTATTACTCCTACAAATGTGGAAAAAACTTTCACATATGTCCCAACTGCGGGAAAATCTACTGGGAGGGCGGCCACAAGGGGTTAATGGACAAAACCCTTCAAAGGATAAAGAAAAGGTGCGGAGAACTCTTTAAGGTTTAAAATTCGACCAAGCAATTCGCCTCAAAAACGGGACCCTCTTTGCAAACCCTTTCAAATCCGTTAACGGTTTTTACAACACAACCCAAGCATACCCCCCAACCGCAAGCCATTCGCCTATCGAGGGATAGGTAGGTTTTTATCCCCTTTTGGGAAGAATAGTCCTTTAAATACCTTAGGAGGGGTTTGGGACCACAGGCGTATATTACCGTATCGGGGTCGACGAATTTGTCCAAATCCTGCACCGGGAACCCCTTTTTTCCAAAACTCCCATCGTCGGTGTAGAAATGAACCTCTACCCCTTTTTGGGAAATTTTTTCGTACCATTCCCTCATGGAGAGGTATTCCTTACTCCTCGCCCCGTAGAGGACTACGGTGGGGATGCGTTTTTCCGCCAACCGTTTAACCAACAGGGAAACACCGCTTGCACCAATACCGCCGGCTACCACTACCGCTTTTTTTATCCCCTCGGTTTTAAAATACCCCTCTCCCAAAGGTCCCAAAACTTTAACCGATGCCCCTTCGGGGATTTGGGAGATTTTTTTCGTTCCCCTTCCCACGACGTCGTAAAAAATCGATATAACATTCCCCTCAATGTCGGCAACCGCAAAAGGTCTCCTGTTTAGGGGGTCGTACTCCCTTATTTCCTCCGTATGGGTTTCGAGCATTACAAACTGTCCCGGTTGGGTATTCTTTGCGATTTCCCCCGCGAGGAGTTTTATTTCCCAAGTTATCCCGCTAACGGGACGGTTT
>CAZNBH010000143.1:0-2824 GCA_964571355.1 uncultured Aquifex sp. | reverse complement strand
CAACCTCCACGGGGTCGAGCGATTTGAAGGGAAAAATCAGGATTTTGTGGAGAAAGATTTTTTCCATACTTAAAATTTTTAATCCCGCCCGAAGGGCGGGCGTTCGGTTTTATTTTTCCAAAATCAAGGCGTAAACGAAGGCTAAAACGGGTAGAATTTCGAGCCTTCCCAAAACCATTTCGAGGGAGAGCAACAACTTTTGCCAGTCGGTGAAAACGTCGAAGTTGTCCATAGGTCCCACCTTTCCCAAACCGGGTCCAAAGGAGGTGAGACACGCTATCGATGCGCTAAAGGAGGTTATAAGGTCGTGCCCCCCCACCGTTAGGAGGATTCCGAATATGGAGACGGTAACCATATAGATAAACCCGAAGGCTAAAATCCCGTAGAGGACGTTTATATCTAAAACCTTCCCCCCTATGGAGTATCTAAAAACCAACCTCGGGTGGAGGGTTTTCCTTATCTCCCCGTGGAGGATTTTTAGGAGAACCACGAAGCGGAGTTGTTTTAACCCTCCCGCGGTGGAGCCGGCGGAACCACCTATAAGGGTTAAAAAGAACATTACCGCAACCGCAAAGGGGGGATATTTGTTAAAGTCGTCGTTCGCAAAGCCGGTGGTGGTTACGGCGCTAACCCCCTGAAAGAGGGCATACCTCAAATCCTCCCATAGGTTGGGATAAAAGTGGTTCCTCCAAAGGTCGAAGGTAATGAACAAAACCCCCAAGAGGGTCAATATCAGAAGGGAGCGGGTCTCGAAGTAGGTAAACACCTTAAAGGGATTTCTCTCCTTAAAAGCCCTGTAGTAGATGGTCAAGTTTATAGACCCCAAAAGCATAAAAATCTCGAGAACCAACTCTACGGGGAAGGAGTTAAAGGCGGCCACGCTCGAGTTTTTGGTCGAAAAACCCCCCGTGGAGAGCGCTGTAAATATGTGGTTAAAGGCGTTGTACCAATCCATTCCCGCCAAACGGAGGAAAAGAGCCCCCAAAACGGTAAAGGCGAGGTAAAACCCCAAAACGATTCTCACCACCTCAAAGATATTGGGGGAAATCCTTTCCTCCACGAGTTTCGAGGATTCGAACCTTATGAGGTGGTAGGAAACCCTCAAAAAGGGGAGGAGCGAAAAGGAAAAAACTATAAAACCCAAGCCTCCCAACCATTGGGTGAGGGAGCGCCAGAGCAAAACCGATTTGGGAAGAGCCTCTATGTTGTTCAAAACAGTCGCGCCGGTGGTGGTAAAGCCCGAAACCGATTCGAAATAAGCGTTAACGGGGTCGGGTAAATAACCGCTTATTAAATAAACCAACGCCGCTATCGCGGGGAATAAAAACCACGTGAGGACCACCGAGGTAATAGCCTCTTTGAGGTTCAGGTCTTGGAACTTTATCCCCAACGAGGGTAAAAAGAGCATTAAGGCCACCAATAGGGGTATTAAAAAGGCTTTAAATTCCCCGTCGTGGGTGAGAATGGAATAAATAAGGGGAACCGCAAGGGAAAGGGATAGAACGAAAACAAAGGTTGAAACCGCCTTGTAAATAAGGGCTAACCTCATAAGGGCTAAATTTTCTTAAGGCACCATATTAGGTCTCCCCTTTTTACCACCGTACCACCCCGGGGGATTATTAAATTTCCATCCCTTTCAATGGCTACGAGAAAGTCGCAATCCTTCAACCGTAGGTTTCTAACTTCCTTTTCCTCTCCCTCGTAGGGTAGTTCGTAGAGGTCTATATCCCCTTCGAGTTCTATAACCCTTAGAACTCTATTCCCCTTGAGGTATCCGTAAATCCTTGCGGCAACCCCCTTTTTGGGAAGGACGTAGGCGTTTATCCCCAACAGGTCTACAAGGCTTTCGTATTGGGGGTGTTTTAGGAGTATCCCAACCCTTTTGGCGTTGAGATTTTTTACAAAAACGGCGTGCACCATATTCGCCTCGTCCTCCTCGTCGAGACACCAAACGTAATCGGCCCTATCTATCCCCTCCGACAAAAGGGTTTCTTCATCGGTCGGTAGGGTTTGGTAGACCTCGATGTTCCCGTAAAGGGAGCTAATCCTTTCGCAAATCCCACCGTTGGGGTGAAAGAACTTGACCTTTAAACCGCTTTCGTTGAGGTCTTTAAACCAATACTCCACAAATTGGGAGTAACCGATAACAAAAACCGTTTTAGGTTTTTCATAGGGGATATTGAACTCCCTTAAAAGGTCTTTCAAATAATCCTTTTCGACCGCTATATAGACGATATCGTTTAGCTTTATTTCGGTTTCCCCTTTGGGGATTAGAAACTTCCCCCGCCTCTTTATCAATATCACCGCAAAGGGTATCCTCTCCCGTTGTTCGGAAAACTCCTTCAGTTTTTTGTTCAAAAATACACTGTCGAAGGAAATCCTTATTTTGAACACAAAAAGGTTTCCCAAATCCCACACCGATAGGGCGTAGGGGTTGTTTAATAATCCGTTCAAGGTCTTTACCGTTTCTTCCAATACGTTTACCGACCTTATCCCGACTTCCTTAAAAATTTTGTCCACAAAGGGTTTAAAGGTTTTGGAAATAACCTTTTCCTTTTTGAGGATTTCCCTGATATAGAGTGACACCGTGAGGTTTAGGTTGTCGTCATCGGTTAACACCAAAAAGGTTTCGAAATCTTTAAACTGTTCCAAACAGGGTTCTTCGTTAACGTCGCACCTATGGGTAAGGATGTTGTACTTGAGTGCGAGGTTTTCGAGCTTGAGAGGGTCCTTGTCTATTACGAGAACCTCGTAATTTTCCCTCGCGAGGCGGTTTGCCAAAAAGGAGCCGGTATCGCCGGCTCCCACTATGCAGAGTTTCATA
>CAZNBH010000142.1:0-2835 GCA_964571355.1 uncultured Aquifex sp. | reverse complement strand
TTTTATATCGTCAAGGTCCGTTCCCCTCCCTTTAAAGGGGAAATATAAGGTATTCGGAGGCAGTGTCTTACCCAGAACCACAACCTTTTCGGGAATACCTAACTCGAATATCTCAAAAGGGTTCCTTAGGAAATCTATTCTTCCCTTTATGGAAAAGTTCCGTCCCAACCTCTCTATGTTTCTAAGTATTTTTTCTTTTTTGGGATAGTAAACGAACGGATTTCCTCCAAAGGGTAAGGGGTTGTAAAGTCCTTCGGTTAGGAGAACGTAAGGCTCGTTTAACATTTTGAGGGTTTCGGACAACTTTCCTATTAAAGGATTTTTTACACCGTTAACCTGCAAGGTGTAAATGTCTCCATTTCCCAAAGAGGTCAAAACCAAAATAGCATCTACATTTTCTAGCCCTTTTTTGTTCTTTTCTATCCAACAGGGCAGACCAACTTCGGAAACGGTTATTAAAAACCTCAAACCCTTTTTGGGTTTTCTTTCCCTCGCTTCCTTTAGAAGTTCCAGCAATGCTATTAGTCCGCTGAGGTGTTCGTTTGCCCTGTATGGGCCATCTATAAAGGCAACGAGGAGTATTTCTCCTTTTTCCGAACCCTCCACGAAAGTTTCCAGCCACCGCAATTTTGCAAAGGAATAGTCACTCTCTATTTCAACCAAATACCTATCCGCCGTAAGGCGGTTCAACTCTTCCTTTGTTAAAGAAAAACCCCAGTCTCTATCGGAAACTACGTTTACAATTGGACGGGCATCGGGGAGATATTTGCAGGTTGCTATGTGCTTTAAAAGTCGGTTTTTATCCACTTCCCCTTTAAAGGGTTTTGAATAGGAATAAACCGATGCGGGATTTTCTTCCGCATCCACCACAACCTCACCGGTTTCTGCATTTATAAGTTTTGCCCTGTAAAGGCTCCACCTTTCGGGGACTATCCAGGAGAGGCAGTATTCCCCTGTGGGAACTTCTTTTATTTCAAATTCCCCGAAGTGTTCTTTAATTCCCTCCAACACCGCATCGGTTGATAGGGAAATCAAATCCCTCCTCAATGGGGTAATTACTTCCAACCACTTCTTGGGGTCGTAAACGGGTAGCTTTACCTTAAAGGGTTTTTCCCTTAAGCGCTCCAACTCCTTTTGGTATACATCAACGGCGGGACCTTTGGCGAGAAACCACTTGTCCTTTTCCATTACGCGGTAAACTTCCACCAGGTAACGTCTATAGTTGCAGATGTAAAATCCCCCTTTCCCGAGTTGGGTATACTTACAAATTCCCTTTTCCTTTGCGAGCTCCCCAGCCCTGTAAGCCCAGGGATAACTCTCCTCTATTAAGGTTCTAACCGGATAAATCCAATTTAGGTATTCGTTTTTTTCCCTTTTCTTTACCGCACCGGTGAAGTGCTTATCGTACCTGAATGGAACTTTGTGTAACCAATCAAGGTAGTGGATGAAAGGTATCCAATTGGGTCCCAATCCGAGGGTCAGTATTTTTACGTTTTCCTCAAAAAGAAGCCTTTCGTAAACGCTATCGTGTCCGTAGGAGTTTGGAGGAACTTCCCTTAAGAGCTTTTCAGCCTTAGGTCCTTCACCCGCTATTGGCATCATAGGGTCCGAAGAACGAACTACACCGGGAAGTTTCCTAAAATAGTCGGGAAAAGGTCCTATTTTTGCAGGCTCTTCCTTTGGGTCGAAAACCGCCGGTTCGGAAGCGGTGTTTCTCCCTATCGTATAAGAATATGTCGGGACTATTATTGTTCCTCCTTCCCCTATCGCTTTCCTTATAGCACGGTGAAAAAATCGGCAAACTTCCTCTGGAGTTCTTACCCCTTCGGGTCTGCCCAAAAAGCCGAGAGAAGAAAAAACCCAAACGGTGTCTCCCTCTTTCAAACCTCCCCTTTTGAGGGCTTCTACCGTTTCTTCGAAGGTAAAAGTATATTTTTTGGACATCAATGGTTATTTTTTAAACGTAGCACGGTATCAACAACCCCCCCTATTGTTCTAAACTCATCTTTTTGAAGTTCCTCGGGGGGGATTTCTATTTCAAATTCACTTTCCAGGTAGGTTATGAAATCTATAAGGTCGAAAGAATCCAACCACCCTTGGTCCAAGTAGCGGATTTTTTCCACATTAGAGTATTCCTCTATCCGAATCCCTTTCTGACGGAAAAAGTCCAAAATTTTTTCCTCCACCTGTTTTTTATTCATCAATTGTCACCTCCCTTTGTTGTTTTGCCGATTTTACCACCGCATTGAGGAATTTAAAGTTCTTTAACTCCTTCTCGTAGGTCCATATAAGGGGTGAAAAATCGTAAGGTTTTCCCTTTTTGTGGAGTTTTAAGGCTTGGGATATTTCCCAATATAGGTTGGCAAAAGCCTCTATAAAACCGCTCGGATGACCCGGCGTCATACGGTTGTAAAGTTTCTTCTTATCGGGGGGAAACTCCACATTGCTCCTATCCAAAACGCATTTTTTTCCATCGGCGTAGGCTATAACCAGTCTTTCGGGTTCTTCTTGAACCCAGAAAGCGGCCCCTTTCGTCCCATAAACGGAAATCTTTAATCCATTTCTGTTTCCGAGGGCTACCTTGCTTACCCAAAAGAAACCAACCGAGCCGTCGTTATACTCGGTTATAACCTTAACTTCATCCACAACCCCGAAGGGGCTAAAGCTTTTAAAAGTGGAATATACCTTTTTAATGTCTTTTTCGGTCAGAAAATAAGAGATGCTAAACAGGTGGCTCATCAAATCCAACAAAATGCCCGGTATTTCTCCGTCCTTTTTTCTCCACTTGGGGGGGTAGTCCCTAATCCCCTTTGGAGGTCTGAAAAAGCTCTCCTG
>CAZNBH010000141.1:0-2848 GCA_964571355.1 uncultured Aquifex sp. | reverse complement strand
TTATATTTTTAAATCCTTGGACTAAAAAAACGGAGGAAAGAAATGCAATTGCTCAACGAAGAGGTTAGAAACCAAATTAAAGAAATCTTCACCAAAGAGGTAAAAAATCCCGTAAAGGTTCTCCTCTTTACGAGGGCTATAAACTGCGAAACCTGCCAGTACGCCGAGCAGCTCCTAAAAGAGGTCGGCGAAACCGTTCCCGAAAAGCTATCCTACGAAATTATTTCGACCGCAACCCCCGAAGGGCAGGAAAAGGCTAAACAATACGGCTTGGACCCCGATAGGGTTCCCGCCTTCGTAATACTCGACAAGGACGGAAACGACAGAGGTATCCACTACATCGGATTGCCCGCCGGATTGGAATTTTCCACCTTCATCAACGGGGTAATGCTCGCCTCCCTCGACGAGATACAAATGGACGACCGCACCAAGGAAATTATTTCCCAAATAAACCAACCCTTGGACGTTAGGGTGTTTGTAACCACCTCCTGCGGGTATTGCCCCCAAGCGGCTATTACAGCCTACCAGTTCGCCGTAGCCTCCCCCAACGTGGTCGCCAACGTTTACGACGCCCAGGAAAACCCCGACCTCTCCCAAAAGTATCAGGTTGTGGGTGTTCCCAAGATAGTAATAACCAAGCAGGGAAGCGACGAGCCGGTGGTCGAGTTCGTAGGAGCCCAACCCCCCGAATACTTCCTAAGCTACCTCGTTCAGGCTTCCCAAAAACTATCCCAAGGGGGGGACAGCGGATTAATAATTACCCCCTAAGGGGTTTTCTTTTCTATTCTTATCAAAACCTCCATTCGGTTGAACTCCCTTCCTTTTATCAACACCTCGTAGGGGACTCTAAAGTCTTTTAAGTCCCCCTCGGTGGTAATAACGTAGCTACCCCCCTCCACCCTTTGGGGATTTTCGAGGAAAGGAATGCACCTATTTAGGTAAAAAACCAACGCGGAATTTTCCACCCCGTAAAAGTATAGATGTTTAGGTTTTATTTCCCTTAAAAGTTTTACCGCCTTGGGGGTAAACCTCTGTTCCTCGTAAAGGTGGGCAAAATACAGAAGACCCAAAAGGAGAAAACCCCCGATGGGGTAGGCGATTTTTAAATAATCGAAGGACAAAACCCTCGAAAGCCAGAGGGAAAGCCCCCCGTAGGAGAAAAGTATGTAGTGGTGGAGCTTGCTTTTGGCGAGCGAATAGAAGGTAAAAACGGTAAAAAACCAAGCCCCTTCGGGGGTAATCCTCCCGAAAAGTTTCCGGAAGTGTTTAACCATTGCGGGGACAAAGAGCAAAACCGAAACGAGTAAAACGGGGATGTAATACCAAAAGGGGTAATTGTGCTCGCTCAACTTTCCCGTAAGGCGACCCAAATTTTCCCAAATAAAGAAGTCGTAAAAGTAGCTCCACCCAAAGCGGTAAATCATCACCCCGTACCACCAAAAGCCGAGAACCAAAAACAGGAGAACCCCCTTGGGGTCGAAAATTCTTAAGAACCCCTTAAGGGTCTTTCTCAAATCCCTTAACTCGGCGAGTTTCCAAAATAGATAAACCAAAAGGGGAAGCCCCACACCGACGGGTCCCTTCGTCAGGAACGCCAAGGCTAACGAAGCCCACCCCCAAAGGGTTCTCCCCTTTAGAAAGAGGTACACCCCGAGGGTGGAAAAGAAAACCAAAACCATTTCGGGGACCAAAGCCCTACTCTCAACCCACGTATGGATTAAGAGCAAAAACACCGAAGCCCCGATAAAGGCTTTTTTCGGGTTTATAAAATCCTTTGTAAGTTTGTAAACAACGAGGCTCGTACCTATTGCGGCCAATCCCGATGGCAAACGGGCGGCAAACTCGTTAACCCCGAAAATCTTAAAGCTCAAGGCGGTAAGCCAGTAAAGCAGCGGAGGTTTGGCAAACCTGTAGTGGCAGTTATAGTAGGGGACTATGAAATCCCCCGTTTGAAGCATGTGGAGGGCGGCGTAGGCGTTTCGCCCCTCGTCGGGAGAGGTTAGACTGAGAACCCAATTGCCGAACACGAAAAAGTAAAGCCCCAAAAGTATCAACAGGGCTAACTCACCCCTTCGTTGCATCGTTATTAAGTCTAAAAACCGATGCCCGCCTTCGGCGGGGGTTAAATTTTTTCCAACGATGTATTACTCGGTGAGGATGAGGGCAACCCTAAACGGGAAGCACGTTTCGGGACAGGAGAGGATAGTAAAAAAGGAGGACCTCCAAAAGGTAATTTTGGAGCTCCACACCCGCCCGAGGGGCGAATGGGACTTTCAAACCATTAAGGTGGAAAGGTTAAAAAACCCCCCCGAGGTTATAGAAAAATCCCTTCCTTTGAAGGACTACAAATTCTCCTGCGTTCCTTTGGCGGTTAACTTTGCGGCAACCCTTTTGGAGAACACCCACGAAATCCCCCGTTCGTTGGTAAAAAGGCTCTTTGCCAAACTCTCGGCGGGTTTTAAAGACGGGGAAAACCTACCGGGGGCGGTTTTTGTCGATATCGAAAGCGGGGAGGTGCTGGACGATAGGGGGATAAGAACCATCCTTTTCGACTGGAAGGACCGCGAAGCGGCGCGCTCCCTTTTGTTAAAAAAGGGATTTACCGACCGAACCCTCGACGCCCTCGCCCTCGCCACAAAGAACGCCCATTGCGGGGTGGAGGCGGAAATCTGCATAAGCGACGACCCCGACTATACGACCGGCTATATAGCATCCCCCCGTCTCGGCTATATAAGGATTTCCCCCCTAAAGGAAAAGGGAAATCCCCACGGTGGGAGGGTTTACTTTGTAAGAAGGGAAAACCTCGAAAGGGTTATAAATTGCCTCCGCCAAAGGGCGGTTTTAATAG
>CAZNBH010000140.1:0-2868 GCA_964571355.1 uncultured Aquifex sp. | reverse complement strand
AGGGGAATTAAACTTTATCCTCCCCCGAGAGGGGCATATTTCCGAGCCTTCGGCTCCTCTCCATAGCCTGCTGGGCGAGGTATTGCTGTCCAAACTTTTGGAGGTTTAAGAACTCGGTTTCGAAGATATCGAAGTGTTGCTCTTCGTCCATTACAACCTTTTTAAAGAGCTGTTCGGTTCCTACATCCCTTTCGGCTATAACCTCGGCCGCCCATTGGGAGTAAAGCTCTATAGCCTCGCTTTCGCTCTTCATAGCCCACTCGAGCATCTCCTTGGGGTCGGTGATTTTTTCCACCGGTTTGGCGAGTTTCCCCAATTCAACCTCCCCGCCGAGGAAGAGGATTCTTTCGGCAAAAGCCTCCACGTGGCGCATTTCCTCTATGGCAATCCTCTTAAAGATGTTCGCCAAACCGTCGTAACCCATATCGTCGAGGACAAAGTGGAAATACATGTATTGGTGAAGGGCTGTTTCCTCCTCTTGGATGGCTTTGTTTAAAAGTTCGATACTTTTGGGGTGTCTCATTTTTAAATCCTCCTGCAAAAGGTTTGCAAAATTTCTTTACCAATTTAGGAAAAATTTGACAAAAGTCAACCCGAAAAGGGGAAAGGGATTAGTTGGACATATACCTGTAGATGACCCAGGTTTGGATAATGGTGAGGATGTTGTTAATGGTCCAATAGAGAACCAAACCGCTCGGGAATTGGGCAAAGAGGAAGGTAAAGACCAATGCCATTATGTACATCATCGTGTTCTGTTGCTTGTTGGGAGAGGGGGTTATGAGGCTTTGGGCTATCATCGACAGACCCATAATTACGGGGAGGATATAGTAGGGGTCTTTATCGGCGAGGGAGGGTATCCAGAGGAAGCCCTCGAGGGCGAGGTCGGGTGTAACTATCAAAACCTTGTAAAGGGCAAAGAATACGGGAATCTGTATTAATATCGGCAAACATCCCCCGAAGGGGTTAAATCCAACCTCCTTGTAGAGCTTCATCATCTCCTGCTGTAGTTTTTGGGGGTCGTGGGCGTACTTTTTACGTAGTTCCTCCAGTTTGGGGGCGAGCTCCTGCATCTTCTTCATCGAGCGGGTCGAGGAAATCATTAGCGGGAAGAAGATGAGCTTGAGTATCAAGGTAAGGATAAATATGGAAGCGACCCAGCTGTGGGTAATTTTGTAGAAGAAGTAGAGCACCAAAAAGACGGGATAGGCTAAGAATTTTAACTTCCCAAAGTCTATAGCTTCAACAAAGTCGACCTTTTTGAGGAGGTCGTATTCCTTGGGACCTTCCAAAAAGAGGATATTGGAATCGGGTTTTATCCTTACAGCGGTGGCGGTTACGAATTTTTGCTCACCCTTTTCGGTATAGGAAACTTTGAACACCACCGCGGTGTGGGTGTTGTATTTTGCCGCCTTTAGGAAGTATCTACCCTCCTCACCGCTCCAAACGATGTCGCCGTGGAATACGTTTATCCCCTTGAGGTCTCCTATATCGGGTCTTAACACCGTTCCGTCGGAAAGTTTGAAAATGGGACCTATATGGGTGTAAAAGGGTTTTTCGTCGGGGGTCATTCCGAGGTAGAGGTAGGGTTTTTCGACCCCTTTTAGGGAGATTTCAACTTTCGCTAGGTAACCTCCGTCGGTGAATACGAACTTTTTAACCGCCTCGAGGTTGCCCTTTTTCAGCTCACAGGTGATGGTATTTTTTTCCTCGGAACACCTATAGGTGGAAAAATTCAAAACCTTTGTGGTTTCCCACTTGTCGGTCAAAACCTCGAGGGGGTAGATGTTGTAAGCCCTCTCGTAGGGTTCTATTAACTCCTTTTTAAACCTTTTGTCGTAGGCGGAGACTATCTTCGCCCCCTCGAGGGCTATTTTTACCTTTAAATCCTTCCCGTCGAAGGTGATAAAGTGTTTCGGCTTTTCCTTTTGGCGGAGGTCCCCCAGATAGAGGTTAACATCGACGGGTTGGAATTGCTCCGCCTTTACCTCCACGGTTTGGTTCTTACCGTTCCCCGTAGGGGTTTGTGCCAACTGCTTCGACGCAAAAAAGTAGTCGTAGAGAATAAACACACCGAAGGCTATGGTTAGAAAGAGTAAATACCTCCTCCAGTCGAAGTTTTCCATTTTTTCCTCCCAAAGGATTTTTAAGGGTTAAAAAATCTACCCGAAGGGGTATCAGATAAATAGGGCGTTGGTAGCCTTAAACCACGAGAGGATTTTTTTCCAAAATCCCTTTTTCTCCTCTTTGGGTTTTTCTTCCTTTTGTTCCTCCTTGGGTTCTTCGGGTTGTTTTTCCTCCTTGGGTTTGGGTCTCTCCATTATTATCTGGTCTATGTAGTCGTCGAGGATTATCACCTCGTCGCAAACAGCTCTAAGTAGGGGGGAGCTGTTCCTTTTAAAGGTTGCGTTTATCACCCTCTTACCGAGGTCTTGAATGGTTTCGACCGTATAGCAAAAGTCGCTATCCCCGCTGACCAACACGGCGGTGTCGTAAGCATTTCTAAAGGCGAGGGCGAGCATATCGGTTGCAAGCATAATGTCGACCTCTTTCTCCAACCACTCGCCGGTGGCGAGTTTCCTAAGGTTTGCCATACGGGGCTTTATCCCCATATTTTTGAGTTCGGAAATGAACTTCCGTTGCCTCATAAGGCTATCCCATTCGGGGGTATCCTTTTCTACGTCCTCCACCCGTGGCATCGCCGAATAGTAGTAAGCCCTTATCAAATACTTGCCGTCGGCGAGGAGATTTACAAGCTTGCTGTAGTCGATTTTTATGTTCAAAGCCCTAATTGCGTGGAAGATGTTCGAGCCGTCTATGAAGATTACAACCCTTTCTTTCGCTATCATCTCACCTCCAAAGGATAAAAAG
>CAZNBH010000139.1:0-2887 GCA_964571355.1 uncultured Aquifex sp. | reverse complement strand
GGCATTTCGCAGTAAATCCTCAAAAGGGGTTCGGTTCCCGAAGGTCTTATAAGAACCCACCCGTCGTTTTCGAAGATAAGCTTTAGACCGTCGATGGTTTTTATTTCCCTTACCTTCAAATCCCCTACGGAGGTGGGGGGATTTTCCTTTAACCCTTCGAGTTTTTTCTTCTCTTCGGGGGAAACGGGCAAGTCCACCCTGCGGTAGTAAGCCTCGCCGAAGCGTTTAAACAGCTCCTCTATTACCCCCGAAGGGCTTTTTCCCTTTAATAAAAAGAGTTCCAATAGGTAGAGCGCCGATAGCAAGCCGTCCCGCTCGGGGGTAAACTCGGGAAAGCCGTAGCCCCCGCTCTCCTCTCCACCAAATATTACGTCATCCCTCTCGAGGATAACCCTGTTTATATGTTTAAACCCTACGGGGGTTTCCACTATTTCCACCCCGAAGTGCTTTGCAATCCTGTCGGCTAAATAGGTTGTGGAAACGGTTTTAACGACCGTTCCCCTAAGTCCCTTGTTCTCGAGGAGGTGGAGCATTAGCAAGGCGTAGATTAGCTGGCTGTTGATGAAGTTGCCCTTTTCGTCTACCACCGCAACCCTATCGCCGTCCCCGTCGTTGGCTATACCGCAAAAGGCGTTTTCCGCCTTCACCTTCTCCTTTAGGGTTTGGAGGTTTTTCTCAACCGGTTCGGGTGCCCTTCCTCCAAATAGGGGGTCTCTATAGGAATGTATTTCCAAAACCTGGACTTTTGTATTTTCCAACGCCCTTTTTAGGTATCCCATGGAGGAGCCGTACATCGGGTCGTGGATTACTTTTATCTCGCTTTCCCTAAAGAGGTCTAAATTTACCCTCTCCCTTACGGCGGAAATGTAATCTTCTGTGTAGTCCTCCTCTTTGAGGATTCCCACATCGGGGGAGGGTTCCCTTTCGGGGTTTACCTTTCCGACCAATTCCTCCACTTGGGAAACGAATTCGGGGGTTGCGCTCCCTCCGAAGGAATCCTTTATTTTGTAACCGTTGTAGGTGGGGGGGTTGTGGCTCGCCGTTATCATCACCCCGTTGTCAAACCCCTTGTATTTGACCGCCCACGATACCAGCGGGGTAGTTACAGCCTTGGGGGAGAGGTTTACCTCAAAACCCTCCGAATAAAAGATAGATGCCGCTTCGCGGGCGAAATTTTCCGACATAAAACGGTGGTCGTAGCCTACAAAAACCTTGTTAAGACCTTTTCGCCTCAAAACTTCGGCGTGGGCTAGGACGACCTTTTTAAGGTTTTCATAGGTGAAATCCTTGGCTATAACAGCCCTCCATCCGTCGGTTCCAAACTTTACAACCATTCTAAGGAAATAATTAAATATTAGCCCCCAAAGGGGTTTTTTCCCAACGCAAATCCACCTTAGGGGAGACGCTATAATAACTACCTTTGGTTTTTTAAAAGTAAGACCCTAAGGAGGAACGAGGAATGGTTACGACCAAAAAGGTGAGCGTCGGGAAGATAAAGGTGGAAACCCTAAGGGTAAAGAACCTATACAGGGCTTTCGACAACTACTTCCAAAAGGCATTTTACCTCGATAAGGATATCTGCGCCAACGCCGGGCAGGCTTTGAAAACCCTAAACAAACTCCAAGAAGCGGTTAAAAACCTCGAAGAGCTTTTGAAGAATGCCGCCAACCTTCCCCAAGAGGTTGCAAACGAAGCCAACGAGGTTATAAACGATGCCAAAAAGAGCATTGAAAAAGGTCTCGATATGAAAAAACGCCTAAAGGAATTCGAAGCCGCAACCAACGTTTACAAGAAAAACCCCACCGATGAGAACAAGGAGAGGGTTAAAAAGGCTATTGAAGGTTTGAACTTCCCCACCGAGGGGAATAAAACCCTATTGGATTACGTTAAGAGTTGCAACCCTTGGAAAAAATATCTCGCCAAAAGGGTGGACTTTGAGGTTTAAGTTTCCCCTTTTGGTATCTCTATCCTTTTGAAACACCCCATTAGGTAAAGACCCACCAATTGCAATACCACCGCGAGGATTATTATTAGCTTTGCGTACTCGTAAAGGATTTGCACCAAAAAGCTCGGAAAGATTGCGGTAACGATAGCCGCCCCGACCGAAAAGGTGCACACCGGCGAACCGAAAACGCAAAACTGAGCCGCCCCAAGTCCCAAAACACCCAATATAACCACCAAAAGTTTTAAAAATCCGATGACAAAACTCTTTATGGAACTGTAATAATTTCCCTCCTTTAGGTGTTTTTTACTCTCCCCCAGGAACTCGAGGGGTTTTTTGTGCTCAAAAACCTGAACCAGTTTTTCCTTCAACGTTTTGAACAAACAGGTGAATATAAAGGCGAAAAGAACCGAATAAACGACACCTATAAGGGTATGAATTAGAGACGTATTTCCTTCGGTGGGAAAAACCTTAAACCCCACCATTCCGAGGATTAGGGTCGCTATGAAAACCACCCAGGAGAGTTTGTCCTTAAAAACCCACCTTATATAGAGCATTTGGAGTTATTAAACCATAATTTGCAAAAGTTTTGCATCAAAGAAACCTTTATAGGGAATGAACAAAAAAAAGTTTAGCCATCCCTTGTAAGGGAAAAATTTTGTTTTAAACTTCCTACCAATGGTGGAGAAACCATATTTCCCCGACTTGGAACTAATATTGGATCCTCTCGTGGTTATAGACGAAAACTACAACATAGTATTTGCCAACAACAGGGCAAAGGATTTGTTAAAAATAGATAAAAACAAAAAGTGTTACGAGCAGATTTTTGGATTTCCCAAACCCTGTTGGAACTATAAAGGGTACTTTTGCCCCGTAAAGGAGAGGGAGGGAAAGGTAACAACAAGTGTTCAATATCTCCCCATAAACGGAAAACTCGAAAAGTTC
>CAZNBH010000138.1:0-2894 GCA_964571355.1 uncultured Aquifex sp. | reverse complement strand
AGGTAGTCCTGCAATGGGAGAGGTAAGAATTCTTCCACCCGAGGTTAGGGAGCTCATCGCCGCGGGGGAGGTGGTGGAAAACCCTTCCAACGTGGTAAAGGAACTCCTCGAAAACTCCCTCGATGCGGGGGCTAAAAAAGTAGAAATAGAAACCCTCCAAGGGGGTAAAAAACTCATAAAGGTTCGCGACAACGGGAGGGGAATTTTAAAGGAGGACCTCCCGAAGGTGATAAAGGAAGGTGCCACCTCCAAAATAGGTTCGATAGAGGATTTATACTCCCTTACGAGTTTCGGTTTTAGAGGGGAGGCTCTCCACTCGATAGCCTCCGTTTCGGAGCTCTACATAAGGAGTAGGCATTACACCGAAGGGATTGGAGCCGAACTCCACGCGGTGGGGGGTGAGGTCGACTACGTCAAGGATTTCGCCCACCCTATAGGGACCACCGTAGAGGTTAGAAATCTGTTTTTCAACCTCCCCGCGAGGCTCAAATTCTTGAAGGATTCCCGAACCGAAAAAAAGCGTATTACCGAAACCGTTGTAGCCTACGCCCTGTCCAACGGCGACGTAGCCTTTTACCTCGAGCACGACGGCAGGGAGGTTTTCAACCTAATGCCCGCTTCGCGGGAGGAGAGAATTGTTAAGCTATTCAACCTCGACTCGCCCCCCGACCACGCCGTAGCCGAAAACGACCTCGGAAAGGCTGAAATCTACTATTACACCAACTACAGGAGTAACAAGTTTTTTGTCTTCCTAAACGGGAGACCTATAAAGAACAACGAAATAAAAACCTATTTGAGGAACAAACTCGGCTATAAAACCCTTGCGGTGCTGTTTTTGGAACTTCCCCCCTTTACGGTGGACGTAAACATCCACCCCCGAAAGGAGGAGGTGAAGTTCCTAAGACCCAAAAAGGTGCTCGAGCTTATAGGCGACCTCTTCGGGGAACGGAAAAAAGCTTTAGACCCCGTGGGGTTTTTCGCCCAAAAACCGAAGGCTACCTACGCGGGGAGGGATTTTGAGGTTCTCGGACAGGTGGAGGAAACCCTAATAGTGGCATATCGCGACGGGTTTGTTTACTTTTTCGACCAACACCTGTTGGACGAGGTTGTAAACTTTGCCCTCTACGGGGACGAGACCAAAGCCTGTAAAAAATCCCTCAAGGCGAAAACCCCCCTTGCAAAGGAACAAATGGAGGAACTTTTAAGAAAATGGGAACAACTGGGGGAACCCAAAACCTGTCCCCACGGGAGACCGATTTACTACAAAATCCCCGTAAAGGATATATACGCCAAACTCGACCGCAAGGGGTTCTAAAATAGACCCAACGCCCATGGTGGGTTTTTTAAAGAGGATTTTCCAACGGAGGAAAAAAACCGCAACCTACCTCAACCTTACGGGGAAGCTTTACATTGGTTTCTCCCTCCTGGTGGCTTTCGCCGCCGTAAATACGGGGAACAACGTCCTCTATATAGTCCTCTCCTTTTTGCTCTCCTCGATGATAGTCTCGGGGTTTTTGGCGGTTTACAACCTGCGGAGGTTGGAGGTCGATATCTCCCCACCCGAAGAGGTTTGGTGTTGTAAGGATACCCCCTTTGGGATTTTCATAACCAACCTAAAGAGGTTTCCCTCCTTTTTAATAGACCTATGGGTGGGGGAGAGGAAAAAGAGCTTCCCCCTGGTGGAGGAAAAGGTTAGCGGTGAGCTCCCTTTAAGGTTCGAAAAGAGGGGTATCCACCGCCTAAAGGAGGTATACCTGGAGAGTTCTTTCCCCTTCGGGTTGATTTCGAGGGTAAAGGAGATAAACCTCGATAGGGAAATCGTCGTTTTTCCCCAACCGAAGGAGCTCAAAATCCACCTGTTCCCCTCAAAGGGTAGCTTTATGTGGGAGAGCGGATACCTCTCGGTGAGGCTAAAGAGGGGGGACACCGTCGAGGGGGTGAAGGATTACGAGGGTGAGGGGCTTAGGCTTGTAAACTGGAAGGTATTTGCCCGTTTGGGGGAGCTATACGCCAAAAGGCTTTCCTCCGAAGTCCCCATAGGGGAGGTTATCGTAGACCTAAACAGCGTCCCCGGGGACAACTTCGAGGAGCAAATCTCCCACGCCACCTATTTGGTTTTAAAGTTCCACAAGCGGGGTTTTGCGGTGGGTATCCGCTACGGGGCAAAAGAAATTCCCCCCTCCTACGGGTGGGAGCATCTCCGCTACCTTCTAAGGTTTTTGGCGTTAGTTTAAAACCTTTATGCGTCTTTTTCTCCTCCGCCACGCCCAATCGGAGGGCAATAGGCTCGGTCTCTTTCAGGGAAGGCTCGACTTTCCCCTCTCCGAGGAGGGTAGAAAACAATCCCGCGAAGCGGGCATTTTTTTGAAAAAGAACTTCGAATTCGACGCGATAATAAGCTCCCCACAGAAAAGAGCTTTAGAAACCGCCCGAATAATAGCGGAAATCCTCGGTCTTCCCCTCAAGGTGGACGAAAGGCTTAGGGAAATCTCCTACGGGATTTTGGAAGGGAAAAAACACGACGAGGTAAAGGATTGGGAACCCTACTTAAAATGGTTGGAAAATCCCGTTAAATATCCCTTGGAGGGTGTGGACGACCTGAACGACCTCGCGGGGCGTTTGAAAGGTTTTTTAAAGGACCACTACGGGGTATACGAAAAACCCCTTATTGTCACCCACGGGGGGATAGTTAGGGCTTTCGTTTGCCTTCTGGGGAATATAGGTTTCGAAAACCTTTGGAGGTTCTCGGTCGGAAACGTATCCCTCTCATTGGTAGAGGTTAAAAACGTCGAACCCCCCGAGGGGAAAATCAAATTTTTGAATTTACCCACGGCGGGTTTTTAAATTAACCCTCTTAAATGCTCCGATTAGCCCTTTTATTTCAAACCCCCCAA
>CAZNBH010000137.1:0-2896 GCA_964571355.1 uncultured Aquifex sp. | reverse complement strand
AGCGTTATGGACTACCTCGGTTGGAAGCATCAAGACCTTTAAGATAAAAACCTATGTTGCACCTCTTTGTGGGTTTACTACAGCTGGTCGCTTTAATCTTTATATTTACCTTTCATAACTATATAAGGGCGCTTGTGGCGGTAGCACTCGGCGATGAAACCCCCAAAAGGTTGGGGTTTTTAACTTTAAACCCCCTCCCCCATATAGACCCCATAGGGACGGTCATCATCCCCGCCGTTCTTATATTATTAAAGGTTCCGTTTATTATCGGGTGGCCGAGAACGGTACCTATAGATTACAGCGCCTTTCCCAATCCCCGAAGGGCGGGGATTATCCTCTCTTTGGTCGGAATTTTAGCCTTTTTCTTTATAGCCCTTTTGAGTTTTGCCCTTTACAAATTGCTCGTTTTGTTACACGTTCCCGAAAATATTTACGCCCCGCTCGCCACCTTGTTCCAATACGTAACGCTGATAAGTACCTTTTTCGGTTTTCTCAATTTATTACCTATTCCACCTTTTGATTTGGGGAATTTGATTTTCCTATTAATGGGTAAAACCGAGGAGGAAATCGCGAGATTTTCCCTTTTTGGCGGAATAATAGTCTTCATCCTATTTATGAGTGGTGCATTCGATTACCTCTTTGACCCCATTTACAACTTTATCCTCAAATTGTTTTGATTTTTCATTGATTTTTCCCTAAATCGGTGCATAATTTTTAGACATAGGACTTTAAAAGGAGGTTAATAAAATGGCAAGAAGGGGAAGAAGAAAGGGGGGACCTAGGTATAAAAAGGTTCATCTCTCCCTACCTAAGAGGTTATACAGCATTTTAAACGGTATAGCTATGGGCGATGAAAGAAAATTAAACAGGCTTATAAAGGGTATTATTGAGGAAAAACTGCAAGAGGCCACCGTTGCGGAGCTCGAAGCCTATATAACCGGCTCGAGCGATGAGGAAGAGGTGGTAGCCCCCGTGGTGAGCGCGGAAGAAAATCCCGGCGAAGGAGAAAAGTAAAAAAATAAAAACCTTTAAAGTTCCCTTATAGCCTTTTCTATCCTTTCGAGGGCTTCGTTTAATACATCCCCGTCGTGTGCGGTGCTCAAAAACCAAGCCTCGAATTGGGAAGGTGGTATCAACACCCCGTTTTTGAGTAGGTTTTTGAAAAACCTCGCAAAGAGTTTTAAATCGCTTTTCCTCGCATCGGAATAGTTTCTAACCTCCCCTTCGGTGAAAAATACGGTGAACATGGACCCTATTCGGTTCACCGTGTGGGGGATACCCCTTTGGGTTAGGAGTTTCGAGATTTCCCCCGTGAGGTACTCGGTTCTTTTCTCGAGTTCCCCGTAGGGGTTGGTTTCTTTCAACACCTTTAACGTCGCTAGTCCCGCCGCCATCGCTACCGGATTACCCGAAAGGGTTCCCGCCTGATAAACCTCCCCCTCGGGGGCCACTTTGGACATTATTTCCCCTTTGCCGGTATAGGCGCCTACCGGCATCCCTCCCCCTATCACCTTTCCGAGGGTGGTAAGGTCGGGGGTTACACCGAAATACTCCTGCGCACCGCCGTAGGAGAGCCTAAAGCCGGTTATCACCTCGTCGAAAATCAATAGGGCTCCGTGTTTTTCGGTCTCCTCCCTTAAGGTTCTTAGAAAATCCTCCGTAGGAGGAACGACCCCCATATTCCCCGCAACGGGTTCGACTATAACGCAGGCGATTTCTTCCCCCTTTTGGGAAAAGAGCTTCCTCACCGCCTCGGGGTCGTTGTAGGGTAAAACGTAGGTGAGCTTTGCTATCTCTTCGGGAATGCCGGGGGTTCCCGGTATGCCGAGGGTTGCGACACCGGAACCGGCGCTGACCAGAACGCTGTCGTAATGTCCGTGATAGCAACCGTCAAACTTTACAACGTATTTTCTACCGGTGAAACCCCTCGCCAAACGGATTGCCGACATCACCGCCTCGGTACCGCTGTTTACAAAGCGTACCTTTTCGGCGGAGGGAACGGCTTCGACGACCTCTTTGGCAATTTCCACCTCGTAGGGGTTTGTGAGCCCGAAGGAAAGTCCGTTTTCCACCGCCCTTTTTACCTCTTCGACCACCCTAGGATGGGCGTGCCCCAATATTAGGGGTCCCCACGACATTAAAAAGTCGATGTATTTGTTCCCCTCCACGTCCTCTATATAGGCACCAAAGCCTCTTTTGACGATTATCGGCTCACCACCGACCGATTTGAAAGCCCTGACGGGGGAATTGACCCCTCCGGGGAGGTATTTTAAAGCCTCCTCAAATAGTTCCCTATTTGAAACCATAGTAGGTTAATTTAAAGGGAGAGCTTTACCTCCCTTAAACCTAAAAGGGAATTGGATATAAAAAATTTTTCGCACCCCTTTAGGTCCTCCAAATTTAAAGACCTCTCGATGGCTCTCCCCTTTTCCAACAAAACCCTACGGGTGACTCCTGGAAGCAATCCTTCTTCCACCGGAGGGGTTAAAAGAGTTCCGTCCCTTAAGCAGTAAAAGTTTGCCGATGAGGTTTCGGTTACACGTCCCTTTTCGTTCAAAACGATGGCGTCGTAAAAACCCCGCGAAGCGGCTTCCCTTTTTACCAAAACGTTGAACAAAAAGTTCAAGGTTTTAAAGCGCCAAATGGGATTTTGCGAGTGTTTTCGGTAGGGGGATATCGTTAAAACCAATTGCCCTTCGGGGATTTTTAGGGGCTTTACTACAATCTCCAGGCGGTAATCGGTAACCTCCCCGCCGTAGTAGCCCTCTCCAATGGAGAGGAGTAAAACCTTTACATAAAGGGGATTGGCTTGATTTTTAAAGTCCCTTAGGCGGGTTTCCACAAACTTTTTAAACTCTCCAAAGGTGGGATGGGGAATTTTAAAGAATTCCGCACC
>CAZNBH010000136.1:0-2917 GCA_964571355.1 uncultured Aquifex sp. | reverse complement strand
GGGTAGCTCAGTTGGCTAGAGCGGGGATCTCATAAGTCCCAGGTCCGGGGTTCGATTCCCCGCCCAGCCACCATTATAGTATTCCCCCTAATGTCAAAGGTCGCGATAATAACCGGTGTAAGGAGAATTGGTTTTTACATAGCCCAATATTTGTTGTCCCAAGGTTTCAACCTCGCGGTGCTCTATAGGAGTTCCACCGAAAGGGTTGAGGAACTAAAGGAATACGCCCGAAGGTTGGGAAAGGAGGTTTTACCCTTCGAGGTGGACCTAACAAATTCGGAGACCTACAAAGGGGTTCCGCAAAAGGTCTTCGAGCACTTCGGGCGTATTGATGTTTTGCTAAACGTGGCTTCCCCTTTCGGGAAAACCGTTTTTTCGGAAACCGACGAGGGGGTTTTGGATTACTACTTTTCCACAATAGTGAAATCCTCCTATATCCTCTCCCAAAAGGTGGTTACCTTTATGGAAAAAAATGAAGGTTCCGTAAAGGGGAGGATTATCAACTTCGGGGATTGGGCTACCGTTTTGGGAAATCCTTATAAAAATTTTGCCCCCTATTTGGTGGCAAAGGGGGGATTGGACACCCTTACGAGGGTTTTGGCGGTGGAACTCGCCCCCCACGTGCTCGTCAACGAAATAGCCTTGGGTCCCGTTTTACCCCCTATGTTGGACGATAAGGAAAAAACCGACCATTGGAGGGTTTACATAGAGAAAAAAACCCTTTTGGGGAAACCGGTGGGAATAGAGGATATCCTCTCGGCGGTCGACTTTTTCCTAAAAACCAAATCGGTAACGGGGGAAATCTTGGTTCTCGACAGCGGTCAGCGCTTTGTGGGGAAAGGCTATTGAGAAAAACACCGCCCCCTTTAGGATAAAGGTTTTCTTATGCAAAAAGTTTTAAACAGGGAAGCCCTTGTAAGGGAGAAAAAGAAAATAGCCCTTTTCTCCATCTTGCTGAACCTGTTTCTATCCGTGCTCAAAATCGTCGCCGGTGTGGTGGGCGGCTCGGCATCCCTTATAGCCGACGGTATCCATTCCCTCGCCGACCTCGCCGCCGCCATTTCGGTCTACGCGGGAATAGTTATAGCGAACTTCAAAAGCGAAAATTTCCCCTACGGGCTTTACAAGGTTGAAAACCTCATTTCCCTCGTCAGCGCCTTTGCGATATTCTTCGCCGGCTACGAGATAGCGAGGGACGTCCTTTTTGCCGACCACCTAAGGAGGATTGAAAACCTCCCGATAACCCTCGGGGCGGTAATTATCACCCTAATAGCAACCTTCCTCTTTTCCCGTTGGGAGAGGAAAAAAGGGGAGGAGCTAAACTCCCCCTCCCTCATAGCCGATGCGGAGCACATCAAGACCGATATGTTCTCCTCCCTCGTGGTGCTTATAGGTATCCTCGGGAACTACTTCGGGTATCCGATTGTCGAAAAAATAGCCGTTTTTGTAATCGTTATTTTGATTTTCCACGCGGGGTGGGAAATATTTGTAGAAGCCCTCAAGGTGTTGCTCGACGCCACGGTGGATAGGGAAACCCTCGATGAGGTCAAAAAAATCGTAGAAAACCATCCTTTGGTGGAAAAGGTGAAATCCATCACCGGTAGGAGTTCGGGGAGTTACAAGTTCCTCGAGCTGGAGGTGGTTTTAAAAACCTCCGACTTCGAGAAGGCCCACGAAATTATCCACCAAATAGAGGGGGAAGTGAAAAGCAAAGTTCCCTTTATAGAGAGGCTCGTTATACACTTCGAACCTCCGGAGGAGAGGGAGAGGGTATTCGCCCTCCTTTTGGAGGAAGACAAAAAACCTTGCAAGAATCCCCAAAGGTGCAAGGAGGTAATCCTCTACACCTCGAGGGACGGAAATGTTGAAGAAACCCAAAGGTGGGAATTGAAAAACGGTTTAACCCTCGAAAAGGGAAGTTGCGCCGAATTTATAGAAACCCTCGCCTGTAAGAAGGTCAATTGCCTCCTCGTCGGGGAAATATTTTTCGGTAAAGGGGCTTTATACGCCTTGGCTTATTACAACATCGAGGTGGGAAAAATCCCCGAAGGGGCATCCGACTTTAAAGAGTTAATAAAAAAAGGTGTGGAATGCACACCCGCCGATAAGCTCGTTTCTAACGGATGTTAGTCTTTTTCTTTTCGAAAGCCTCTTTAAAGTGCTCTTCGAGCATCTTTTTTGCCGCCCGCTGTTCGGCTTCCTTTTTGGTTTTCCCCTCGGCTACCGTTTTAAAGTCCTTTACCGAACATTCGACCGTAAAGGTTTGGTCGTGGGATGGTCCTTCCGCCTTTAGGAGTTTGTAACTGGGTTTTTCCTTGTAAAGTCCTTGGGTAATTTCCTGCAAGAGGGTTTTAAAGTCGCTGTAAAAATCTCCTCCTTTGATGGCGTTTATAACATCTTCCTCGAAGTGGTAACGGAATAACCTTTTAACGAAGTCTATACTCCTACCGCTGTCTATGTATATCGCCGCCCAAACAGCTTCGAAAACGTCGGCGTGCACCGATATGCTTTCCCGTCTCCCTTTAATTTCCTCACTTTTGGAAAGTCTTATATACTTTGGAAGTTCCCACTTTTGGGCTAACTTGGACAAAAATTGTTCCGATATCAGGTAGGCTTTTATAGTCGCCAACTTTCCGAGGTGAACCCTTCCAAACTTTTCGTAGAGGAGGTCTATTAAGAGGAAGTTAACTATGCTATCGCCCAAAAATTCGAGCTTTTCGTAGTTTTGGGAAACCTTAAACTCCTTGGAATAGGATATGTGGGTGAGAGCGGTTTCAAGCAGTTTTTTATTTTTAAAGCAGTATTTAAGCCGTCTCTCCAACTCTTCGAGGTTTTCCATTAAAAGGAAATAATAGGACGAGGGTCGCAATCCCGCATTTAGCAGGCTTTATTTCAACCCCAGCCCCGCATAAAAAAT
>CAZNBH010000135.1:0-2927 GCA_964571355.1 uncultured Aquifex sp. | reverse complement strand
TAAAGAACAAAAACCAAAACGGTTAAACTTTTCCCCTCCATTATTTAATCTTTATGGGTTTGGTTTTTGTTCTCGATACAAGTATCTTTACCAATCCTCAACTCTACAAGAAGTTTAGCGAGGATATAACGGACGCCACCGAAGATTTACTTTATTTAATGGAACATAGCGGGGCGGAGTTCTATATGCCCCTTTCCACCTACGAAGAACTAACCAAAATGCTCAAATTGGGAAAGTTGCAACCGAAGTTCGAGTTAATAGTGAAATTGAGAAACCCCAAAAAGTTCAACCTCCAAATCCCCGCCGAATTTTTGTTCGAATTTATAGCCGATTTAAGGAATCGTATAAACAAGGGTCTCCGAATAGCCGAGGAACATGTCCGCTCCGCGGGGGAAAAGGGAAAGGAAACGGTAGGAGACTTAATAAGAAGCCTAAGGGAGAAGTACAGAGATGCCCTACGGCAGGGGATATTGGATAGTAAAGAGGATGTCGATGTTATTCTCCTCGCCTACGAGCTCGATGCAATACTCGTTAGTGCCGATGAAGGGGTTCGGAAGTGGGCGAAGGAATTGGGAATAAAACTGATAAATCCCCAACTTTTCAAGGAAATCCTCGAAGAGCTTACCAAAAAAAGGGGCTTTAAAAGTTCTCCCTTTGGAGTCTGAAAAATCTAAAGAAGAACCTCTCGAGGTTTTCCAAATTCTTTTCCCCTACCTCGAAGGGTTTGGTTTTTTCGTCCATAACCCTTTTTAGGATTCCGAATTCCCTAGGTGGTAAGTAGATACAGTAGGGATTTTTTAATTCATCCTTTCCACAAGCGGTTAAAAATAGCAGGTTTACCCAACCGGGACGTTTTAAGGATTCTATAGAAAATCCCAACACGGTTGCCAAATTAATCCAGAACCTCAAAAGGTTGAAATTGAAATAGCTCTCAATCCTAAGGGAGTGGAGTAAAAGGTTAAATACCTCGTTGTCCTCTATCCCTACGAAGTTTAAAACTGTTTTCGATACCCTGGACATAAAAAGATATCGGTACAAATTTGAGGCAATTTTTTGGGCAAACGATTGAAGGCTAATAATATCCACTACCTTTGCTTGGTTATCCTCCTCTTTAAAATATAATTCGAGCACATTAAAAGGTTCGAAAACCCCAAGTTTGAACCTTTTCCCGCTGAAGTAGTCGGGAACCAATAAATCTCTCCTTCCGAAATTTTCAAAATAGCATTTGACCAATAGGGAATTATCCCCTACGGGGAACCGATTTAGGATAAAACATCTATCGGAGACAACCATTTAAAGAGGGGTGTTATACTATAACCCCTTAGGTTTGAAATCTCAACTTCGGGAGGTAAAGGAATGGACCAACTCATTCAAAAATTGGAAAAACGTTATATGAGAAAAGTAGAAATTCCCGATTTTAGGGTTGGGGATACCGTAAGGGTATATTACAAGGTAAAGGAAGGGAATAAAGAAAGAATTCAACCCTTTGAAGGATTGGTAATAAGATTCCAAGGTACCGGACTAAATAGAAATTTCACCGTCAGGAAGGAATCCTACGGGGTGGGAATAGAGAGGACTTTCCCCCTATACAATCCCAGGTTGGAAAAAATAGAAATAGTTAAATTCGGTAAGGTTAGAAGGGCTAAGCTCTACTACATCAGGCAACTCAGCGGAAAAACCGCAGCGAGGAAAATCAGAGAAATCAAACCTTGGGAACCCCTCGGTCAAAAACGTATGGCTCTCGCCGCTGCAAAGGGCAAAGCTACTATAGTTCAAGAAAAGAAAAGCAAGAAAAAGCGTTAATAATAAAAATCCTTAATGGAAGTTATCTCCACCGTTTGGCAAAATGCCCCTTTGGTAGCTTTCCTTCTCTTTTTGCTATCAACTGTTTCATTTGCCATTTTCCTTGAAAGGTTTGTAAACGTTAAAAAGTCAAAGGTTTTACCTAAAAAATGGTCGGAAATAAAAACCCATCTCATTAATCGTAGGTATGACGAGGTTTTAAGGTTACTAAAAGAGGATAAAAAACTTCTATCCCGTATTTTGTACAACCTATTAAAGAGCTACTTTGAGGGTGAAATTTCAAAGGTAGAACTACGTCAAATTTTGGAAAAGGAAGCCTCAATAATTTTTATGGAGTTATCGAAAAGGGTTAGCTTTATTTCGGTCTCGGTAACATTGGCAACCTTAGTGGGATTAATAGGAACGGTTTGGGGGCTTATAGAGGTTTTTGGGGCATATAGCTTGATGAACGCCCAGGGGTTAAAGCTTTTAGCAAAAGGTATTGCCACCTCTTTGAACTCTACCGCGTTAGGTCTTTTGGTTGCGATTTTTTCTTATATCCTCTACTGGCTTATCGAAGAAAGAATAAATAATGTTTACACAAAGGTTTTAAAGGAATTGGAACAAATGTTGGAATTAATTGACTAACTTTTGAACGCAATCTTTGCAAATTCCGTAGCAAACCAAATTGCAACTTTCCACCTTAAATCCTTTCAAATCCTCTTGCCCGTGGATAAGGGCATTTTTATCCACCTCAAGGTCATAAATCTTTCCGCACTCCTTGCAAATAAAGTGGTTGTGGGGTTCGGTGGCTATTTCGAAGTGTGCTTTCCCATCGGGGGTAGGAATTCTCCTAACCAATCCGAGGTTTTCAAAAGTGGATAGAGCCCTATATACGGTACTCAAAGATAAACCGTAAACCTTATCCTTTAAGGTTTCAAAAATTTCCTCCGCGGAGGGGTGCTCTTTGGTTCTCTTTAGAAGTTCTTTAAAAATCAAAATCCTTTGGGTGGTCACTTTAATACCTTTCTTTTTACTGACTTCTATCATTTTTTTTATAAAATCTTCAATTTCCTGCTCACGAGGTGGATTTTTAAAGTATTTAAGACCCATAGTAAAATGTTAAGTTTAAGTAAATTTTTAAT
>CAZNBH010000134.1:0-2933 GCA_964571355.1 uncultured Aquifex sp. | reverse complement strand
GGGGGAACACCTTCGACCGTCCCTCCGAAGGTTTACGAGGAATTTTTCCGCCGATTGGAGGGCTTTTTCGACCTATCCCAATTGGAGGAAATAACTATAGAGGTGAACCCCGAAAGTTATGAATTGGAGGACTTCAAACACCTTAGGGAAATCGGCTTTAACCGTATCTCCTTGGGAGTTCAGAGTTTTTTGGACAAAAACCTAAAGGTGTTGGGGAGGAAACACTCCGCCCTCCAATCGTTAAAAACCTTGGAAAACATCCATCGGGCGGGTTTTGTAAATATATCGGTGGACCTAATTTGGGGGCTTCCCGAACAGACGGAGGAAGACCTCCGTAGGGAATTCGAAATTCTCAAGACCACCCCGGCGGTTCACCTATCGGCTTACCTTTTGACGGTTTACGAAGAAACACCCCTCCATCAATTGGTGGAAAAAGGTATTTTTAAGCCCCCCTCGGAGGAACGAATAGAACGCCTTTATTACACCCTTTTGAAGGAAACCCGAAAGCTCAACTTCAAAAGGTACGAAATCTCGAACTTCGCCCTTTCGGAGGAATTTTTCTCAAAGCACAACCTCCTCTATTGGAGGATGAGACCATTTTTGGGGTTGGGGGCTTCGGCTTGGAGCTTTGACGGCAAAAGGCGTTGGCACAACGTTAGGAATGTAAAGCTTTACGTTGAAAAATTGAAGGAAAAAACCCCGCCTACGGCGGGCGTTTATACCTTGAACGAAAAAGAGCTCAAAAAGGAAAGCCTAATAATGGGCTTGAGAACGGTCGAAGGGGTACCGAGGGAGTGGGTGGAAGAAAAGCTTCCCAAAGAGGTTGTAGAGGAATTTTTCACCCTCAAAGGGGAAAGGATAGCCTTTAACGACAAAGGTTTTTTAGTTTCTAACAGTATCCTTTCGATGTTGATTTAGGAAACCTTGACCTATTAGGGGTATTTCCCTCTTCGCCCTTAGTTGACCGCAGGCTCCGAATACATCCTGCCCTTTGCTCCACCTTATGGTGGCGATAATCGCGTTGTCGAGCAACACCTTTTGGAAGTTGTAAATCCTCTCCTCGGGGGGTCTCTCGTAGGGCAAAATCGGCGAGGGGTTGAAAGGTATTAGGTTGACCTTAAAGCGTTTTCTGTGGGGTTTTACCAGCTGGGCGAGCTCCTCGGCGTGCTCGGGGGCATCGTTTACATCCTTTATAAGGACGTATTCGAGGGTAATCTTACGCCCTTCGGGGAGGGGGTAGTTGACGAGCAAATTCCAAAGCTCGTCGAAGGGGTTGGTTTTCGTAATTGGCATTATCTCCTCGCGGATTTTCTGGTTGGGGGCGTTTAGCGATATGGCGAGGTTTACGTTCCTCAAAATGGGGTCTTGAGCCATCTTCCTAAGTTGGTAAAGGATTCCGCTCGAGGAGATGGTAAGCCTCCGCTTCGATATATCTATCCCCTTTTGGTCTATAAGTATTTCGACCGCCTTTTTTAGGTTGGTGAAGTTTGCCAAAGGCTCCCCCATACCCATGAAAACGATGTTCCTAACCTTATTCCACGGCTTGGGTAGGTCTTTTATATCCTTTTGAACCCAAAAGAGTTGGTCGATAATTTCCGCCGCCGTTAGGTTCCTTATAAGTCCATCCTTGGCGGTGGCGCAAAACTTACAACCCACGTTGCACCCTATTTGGGTGGAAACGCATAAAGTCCAATGGTCCTTTTCCCTTATGAGGACAGTTTCGACGAGATAACCGTCTTCGGTTTTAAACAAATACTTGGAACTATCGGGGGCATCCACCCTTTCGATTTTTTCCAATGTGTGGAACTTTACGTTTTCCTTAAGCCACCTTCGGAGGTCTTTGGAGAGGTTGGTCATCCTTTCGGGGTCGTCCTCCCACTTTTTGAACATCCATTGGTAGATTTGGTCGGCTCTGTACCTTTCGAGGTTGTTCTCTATAGCCCATTGCCTTAGCTCGTTGAGTGTTTTTCCCAATAGCAGTTCCATTTAGAGGAAAAATTAAACCGATTTAACCCCGAAAGGGGTAAGGAATAATAACATTTCCCCCTTATGAGGGCGGTCTTGCTAACCTCCTTTGGGGATAAAGGGGTTTTTGAATACACCGAGAGTTTTCCCAAACCGAAAATAAAACCCGATGAGGTGCTCGTAAGGGTAAAGGCTTGCGCTTTAAACCACCTCGACATTTGGATTAGAAAGGGGGCTTTGGCTTACAAACCACCTCTACCCCATATATTGGGCTCCGACGTTGCCGGTGTAGTCGAAGAGGTGGGGGAGCTGGTCGACCACGTCAAACCGGGGGACGAGGTGGTGGTAAACCCCAACCTCTCCTGCGGGGTGTGCGAAGCCTGCTTGAGCGGTCAGGACAACCACTGCAGGGATTTTAAAATTCTCGGCTTTCAGGTTCACGGGGGCTATGCCGAATACGTCAAAGTTCCCAAAACCAACGTTGTAAAGAAACCCAAAAACCTAACCTTCGAGGAAGCGGCGAGTTTTCCCCTTACCTACATAACCGCGTGGAACGCGGTAATAGACAAAGGAAAAATCCAACCGGGGAATACCGTCTTTATCTGGGGCGGTGCTTCGGGTGTAGGCGTTGCCGCAATTCAGTTGGCAAAACTCTTCGGGGCTACCGTGATAGCAACCGCCTCCACCGATTGGAAAGCGGAAAGGTTAAAAGACCTCGGGGTGGATTACGTAATCAACTACAAAACCCAAGATGTGGAGGAAGAGGTGAAAAAACTATTCCCCGAAGGGGTAGACCTCGTAGTGGACCACGTAGGGGAACAAACCCTTCCTATCTCCATTAGGTTATTGAAAAAAGGCGGAAGGCTTTCCTTTTTGGGAACCACCACGGGGGATAAAGGGGTCTTCAACATCCGTTATAACTTCGTAAACGAAATTTCCCTAAACGGGGTCTATATGGGAAGGAAATC
>CAZNBH010000133.1:0-2940 GCA_964571355.1 uncultured Aquifex sp. | reverse complement strand
TAAACTCACCCAACGGGGTCTATAACTCTGCATTCCCCGCGGTGGTTTTGGCGGAAAATCTTAAAAACTTTAAACGGAAATGAGGGACAAGGACATCCAAAAGTTGGAACTGGGTAAGATTTTGGAACGGATAAAGGTTTATACCTCCTCCCCCGCCACCGAGAGGTATATGGAAAATCTCAAACCCCTTAGGTCGGAGATAAAGGTAAGGGAGGAGGTGAGGGATACCGAAACCTTTTTAAACCTTTTGAGGTCGGGTGTAAATTTCCCCATCGGGGAGTTTGCCGATATTAGACCCCACCTAAAGAGGTCAAAAATAGAGGGGGCTACCCTCTCGGTTAAGGAGCTCTTCGAAATCCTAAAGGTGATAACAACCCTAAGGGTGGTAAAGGATTACCTAAAGAGGTTATCGAAGGAACACCCCAACCTCCAAAAGTTCGAAAGGGAGATAGGAACCTTTAAGGAGGTCGAGAGGGAGCTCCGCCACGCCATCGACGATAAAGGCTTTTTGAAAGACGAGGCGAGTTTCGAGCTCGCATCCCTTCGGAAAAAAATCCGCTCGTTAGAGCGGCAAATTGTTGAAAGTTTGGAAAAGTTTTTGGAGGAAAATAGCCGCCTTGCGGCGGATAAGGTTGTGACCCTTAGGCAGGGGAGGTACGTAGTCCCCCTAAAGACCTCCTACGCCAAGAGGTTGAGGGGGATAGCCCACGGGGTATCGTCGACGGGTAAGACGACCTTTTTCGAACCCGCCTTCGTCGTGGGTTTGAACAACCGCCTCGTGGAGCTAAGGGAAGCCGAGGAAAGGGAGATTAAGAAGGTTTTGAGATATCTAACCTCGGTGGTGGGAAGGAGGGCGGACGACCTCCTTAGGAGTTTTGAAATCCTCGTTCACCTCGACTGGTTACTCGCAAAGGCGAAATTCGGACACCAATTGGGGGCGAGATTTCCCGAAATAGTCCCCGACGAGGTGGAACTAAGGGATACAAAGCACCCCTTGCTGGTTTTGAATTTGGGGGACCCTAACGTGGTTCCCATAGATTTGATACTCCGCAAAAGGGAAAGGGGATTGGTTATTACGGGTCCCAACACGGGTGGTAAAACGGTAGCCCTAAAAACGTTGGGTATAAACGCCTTAATGGTTCAAATGGGTATCCCCATAATATGCGCCGAGGGGAGCAAGATTAGGGTTTTCGACAAGATTTTTACCGACATAGGGGACGAGCAGGATATAGAGCAAAACCTTTCAACCTTTGCGGGGCATATAAAGAACATAGCCGATTTCCTCTATAAGGTGGATAGCAACACCTTGGTATTGCTCGACGAGCTGGGTGCGGGAACCGACCCGGTGGAGGGTTCGGCTCTCGGTAGGGCTTTGCTCGAGTATTTCGAAAGGCTAAACGCCTACATAGTGGTGACAACCCACCACACCCCGATAAAGCTTTACGCCCTCGAGAGTTCCTATTACGTGCCCGCCTCGGTGCTGTTCGACGAAGAGAGCCTGAAACCCCTTTACAAGCTCGCCTATAACACGGTCGGGGGTTCCCACGCTTTGGAGATAGCCTACAAGCTCGGCATCAGGAAGGACATTATCGAACGGGCAAGGCAATACCTCCACGCCGAGGTTTCCGCCGAATACGAAAAGGCTACCCAACAACTCCAAAAGTACGCCCAAGAGTATCACCAAAAACTCAAAGAGGTCGAGGAGCTAAAGAGAAAAATCGCCGAAAGTGAGGAAAAGGTTAGAAAACTCAAGGAGGAACTCGAGAGGGAAAAACTCCGCCGTTGGAAGGGTGCGATAAAGGAAGCCCAAGAGTTTCTAATAAAGTTGAAATCGGAAGCCCTAAAGAGGTTGGAAGAGGTAAAAACCAAACAGGAAGCGGAAAAACTCATAAAGGAACTCTCGGAGGAGGTAAAGGAGAAAAAGGAAAAACTATCCCAAATAGAGGAAATAAAGGTAGGCGAAAAGTACCTCTACAGGGGTGTTCCCGTAAAGGTTTTACAGGTAAAGGGAAATAAGGTTCAAATCCTTAGCGGGGCTTTAAAACTTTGGGTGGATAAAAGCGACCTCGAAAAACCCAAGCCCACCGAACCGATAAAATCACCCCCCGAGAGGAAGGTGGAGGTAAAGGTTCAAAAGGGTGTTCCCAAAAGGAAGGGTATGGCGGAGGTTGACCTAAGGGGGAAAACGGCCGAGGAGGCTCGGGAGGAACTTATGAGGTTTCTCGACAAAGCCCACCTCTCGGGGGTTTCCTTGGTGAGGATAATCCACGGGATAGGAACGGGTGTTCTAAAAAGGGTAACCGAAGAGGTTTTGGAGGAAACCCCCTATGTGGCTTTCTACAGGGAGGGAACACCCCAAGAGGGGGGAGCGGGTGTTACCATAGCACAATTGGAGTAGGGAGATGTTCCGCGTAGGGTTCGGTTTCGATTCCCACCCCTTTGACGGAAATAAAAAGGGTTTAAAACTCGGGGGGGTTTTTGTAGAAGCCGACTTCGGTCTAAAGGGGCATTCCGACGCCGACGTCCTTTTGCACGCGATTACCGACGCCCTCCTCGGCGCAATTTCCGCCCCCGATATAGGGGAGCTATTCCCCCCCTCCGACCCGAGGTGGAAGGACGCCGATAGCGCAATTTTCCTAAAGGAGGCTTTGAGGATAGTAAAGGAGAACAACTACAGGATTGGGAATATAGACTGCACCATCGTGTGCGAAAAACCGAAAATAGCCCCCCTAAAGGGGAAAATTGTTGAAAACATAGCCCACCTATTGGAGGTCGACAAAGGAAGGGTAAACATCAAGGGGAAAACCCCCGAAGGGTTTTGCCCCTTGGAGGGAATAGCGGTTTATTGCGTTGCCCTTTTGGTCAAGGTTTAACATTTACCCCTTATGGGATTTACTGTCTACTTTCTTAAAACCTTCCCCTCCCCCGCCTCCCTCGACA
>CAZNBH010000132.1:0-2945 GCA_964571355.1 uncultured Aquifex sp. | reverse complement strand
GTTAAAAAATCAACCTTTTATAAAAAATAACGCCCGCCTTCGGCGGGGATTTTACCTTTCCCACGTTAAAGCCTGCAAGGTTCCCCGCCAAAAAACCGTTTTCCTGTAGGGTTCGCCGCTCGGTTTCTCGGTATAATAGAGCCACGCCTCCACGGTTGAACCGTCTTCGAGGTGGATTGTTTCCACCTTTCGGAGATAGTGTTCGGGATAACCCTCGAGGGTATCGAGGCTTAAAAGCCTCTGCGGGGAATCGAGTTTGTAGACCTCCACCAAAAGGGGTAAACCCCTCCTATCGGGAACGGCGTAGGGAAATCCAACGTCAAAAAGTTTGTACCTTCCGCGGGTTATCCCCCTTCCGATGAATTTGCACCCTTTGAGGAAGTGGTGGTTCCAATAACCCCTTTTGAGGGTTCCGTAAACGGCAACACACCCGCAGAGTTGATAATCCTCTTCAACGTTCCCCATAGGGTTGAATTTAGGACTTATTCCCTTTTGGGGGTATTGGATTTAATTTTCCCCTTGAGGGTTGCGTTGGCGGATTTTGCTCCTTCGGCGGTTTTGTTCCGTTGCTCTACCACGTAGGGGAAAGTTTCGGGAATTTTTAACCTCATACCGGGGATTATGTAACCCCACCTCGTGGAGGGGTTTAGTTCTTTAATCTCCTTTAGCGGAACGTTTAACTTTTTCGCTATTTTGGAGAGGGTATCGTTGAACCAAACAAAGTAAAAATCTATTATCGGCTTCCCCTTCAAGGTTTCCCAAAAGTTTATAACCGTATAGGGTTTTATATCGACAAAACCCCTTTGATAGGCAATTTCCCTCGCACTCTTGTAGTTCAAAATCTCGGAAATCTTGTAATAGAGGAGGTCGTTTTCCTTTCTAATTTTCCTAAGTTCGGTGGCCAATTTGTACTGTTCCATTTTGAGGTGGTTTATATAAAAGGCGTAAAACCCGCTAATGAGCCAAATGATAAAGGTTATAAAGAGGAGGAAAAAGCGATATCTACGGGTTTTACGTTTTTTTTGCATTAAATTAAAGGGCGTTTACGTCGGGCTGTTCGTTTTCTTGAGCTTGTTGTTGTTGCTGTTCATCCCCTCCCAAAAACCTTAGCTCTATCCTTTCGGAGGGGATAATGGTGGTTATGGCGTGTTTGAAAACCAAGGTTTGGTTTCGACCGTCGTCGAGCAAAATGGTATAGGTGTCAAAAGACCTAATACGACCTTGCAAACGGATACCGTTAACCAAATAAATGGAAACCCTTATTTTTTGTTTCCTCGCGGTGTTCAAAAAGGTTTCCTGCAACTTGTAGGGCATTATTTTTTACCTCCGTTATAGTTGTATCAAGTCTTTAATGATACTCAAGCGGGAAGATTGAGAAAAGAAAAACTTAAAAAGTTTGGCAATTAAAAACCCTATACGGTTCCAAAAACCCTTTTAAAAATCACATCGCGGTGTTTGATAAATTCCTCGACGTTGAATATTTGCTCTATTTCTTCGGGGGAAAGGTATTTGGTAACCTCGGGGTCTTGAAGGAGTGCCGTTTTGAAATCTAGGTCTTTTTCCTCCCAAGCCCTCATAGCGCATCTTTGAACCATATCGTAGGCTTTGTCCCTGTCCAAACCCTTTTCTTGAAGCTTCGCCAAAACCTTGGAGGAGAAGTAAAGCCCCTTGGAGAGCTCCATATTTCTCCGCATATTCTCGGGATAAACGACCAATCCCTCCATTATTTCCTTGAAGAGGTTGAGGATGTAATCGAGGGCTATCGAGTTATCGGGGAGGATAATCCTTTCCACCGAGGAGTGGGAGATATCCCTTTCATGCCATAGGGCTATATCCTCGAGGGCGGGAATGATATTGCTCCTTATATAGCGGGCTAGGCCGGTAATCCTTTCGCTGTGGATGGGGTTTTTCTTGTGGGGCATCGCCGAGCTTCCCCTTTGCCCCTTTGTAAAGGGCTCCTGGGCTTCCAAAACCTCGGTTCTCTGAAGGTGCCTTATTTCGGTGGCAAATTTTTCGAGGGAGGAAGCGGTTACGGCGGTAGCCCATACAAACTCGGCGTGCCTATCCCTCTGCACAACCTGGTTGGAAACGGGTTCTATTTTTAAACCCAATTTGGAGAGGGCTATCCTTTCCACCTCGGGTGGAACGTTCGAGTAGGTTCCAACCGCCCCGCTTATCTTTCCGTAGGAGACAACCTCCTTAGCCCTTTTTAGCCGTTCGAGGTTCCTCTTCATCTCCTCGTACCACAGGGCGAATTTAAGCCCGAGGGTCATCGGCTCGGCGTGCACCCCGTGGGTTCTCCCTATCATTACCGTATCCTTGTGCTCCAAAGCCCTTCTCTTTAAAACCTCGAGCAGTTCTTCCACGTCCTTTATAAGGATGTCGAGGGCTTCCCTCATAAGGAGGGCTAAGGCGGTATCTATAACATCGGAGGATGTAAGGCCGAGGTGGATATATTTACCCTCTTCGCCCGCCAGTTCCTTAACGGCGGTAACGAAGGCTAAAACGTCGTGTTTATAAACCTTTTCTATTTCCTTTATTCTCTCCACAACCTTTTCGTCTATATAGGTTCTCTCTTTGATTTTTTCCACCGCCTCTTTGGGTATTTTTCCCAGCTCCGCCCACGCCTCGCAAACGGCTATTTCGACGTCCAACCACTTTTGGAATTTGTTGACCTCGCTCCAGATTTTCCCCATTTCGGGGCGTGTGTACCTCGGTATCATCAAAGGTTAAAGATTTTAGAGGGGAAAGAGTTATTCCCCTTTAGGGGAAAGTTTTTTATATAAAACCGTGTAGAGGATTGCCGCCGATATGGAAATCCCCAAGAGGATAGGGGTATTTTTGGAAAATACCACCGCGAGGAGGTCTAAAAAAGCCTGAAAACCCGCGACGGTTAGGGTGGTTTTTAAATGGCTACCCCCAAAGAGGTTTAATAAAAGGTGGTG
>CAZNBH010000131.1:0-2961 GCA_964571355.1 uncultured Aquifex sp. | reverse complement strand
ACCTCCATCGGTTAAGTTATTTTTAACCCATCGGTCGGAATAGACTTAACTCCTTATGTTGCAAGTTTTGGGAGACTTTAGGAGAACCCACTACTGCGGTGAAATAAACGAGGAAAATATAGGGCAAAAAGTCCGCCTCGCCGGGTGGGTCGATACGGTTAGGAACCACGGCGGGGTTGTTTTTATAGATTTAAGGGACCGCAGCGGGGTGGTTCAGGTAGTAGCCGAGGAGCTCAAAAACCCCGAGGCTTACGAGGTCGCCGATAGGGTAAAGCCCGAATACGTTATAGCGGTGGAGGGAACGGTTAGACGCCGCCCCGAGGGAACGGAGAACCCCAAGATACCCACCGGCTACGTAGAGGTTGTAGCCGATAAGGTGATAGTGCTAAACACCGCCAAACAACCGCTCCCCTTTCAAATAGAGGACGATATCAACGTAAACGAGGAGGTTCGCCTCCGTTACAGATATTTGGACTTAAGACGCCGCCCTATGCTCAACAACCTCCTAATTAGGCATAAGACCTATCAGGTGGTTAGGAATTTCTTGACCGAAGAGGGCTTTATAGAGGTTGAAACACCCCTTTTGACAAAATCGACCCCCGAAGGGGCAAGGGACTTTATAGTTCCGTCGAGATTGCACCCCGGGAAGTTCTACGCTCTCCCCCAATCCCCGCAGCTCTTCAAGCAAATCCTAATGGTGGCGGGGATAGATAAGTACTTCCAAATAGCCAAATGTCTAAGGGACGAAGACCTAAGGGCTGACCGCCAACCGGAGTTTACCCAAATAGACCTCGAGATGTCCTTCGTGGGTCAAAGGGACGTTATGGAACTCACCGAGAGGTTGATAAAAAGGGTTTTTGAAACCGTTTTGGGGATAAAAATCGAAGAACCGTTCCCCGTATTGGATTACGACTACGTTATGGACAAGTATGGGAGCGATAAACCCGACCTCCGTATTAAGGAGGACGTTATTACCCCCCTCGTCGAGTTAACAGATATTTTCAAAAATACCCAATTTAAGGTCTTTAAAAATATCGTCGACAAAGGTGGGATTATTAAGGCTATAGTCGTAAAAGGTGGGGCTAAAACCCTTTCGAGGCAAAAGATAGACGAGCTTACCAAGTTCGTCCAAAAGCTCGGGGCTAAGGGGCTCGCGTGGATTAGGGTCGATGAAAATAAACTCACCTCCCCTATAACAAAATTCTTCAGCGAGGAGGAAATAAACAACCTTCTAAAGAGGGTTAACGCCGAGGTCGGTGACATCATCTTTTTCCAAGCCGATACCGATAGGGATTTTGTCTACAAGGTTATGGACGCCTTGAGGAGGCGTCTCGCCGACGAGCTAAACGCCAGGGAAGAAGGTTTTAAATTCCTGTGGGTTGTAAACTTCCCCTTGCTCGAGTGGGACGAAGAGGAAGAACGCTTCGTATCGGTTCACCACCCCTTTACGATGCCGAGGGAGGAAGACCTCCCCAAGCTAGACCAAGCTTTGGCCACCGAGGATATCGAGGAGCGTAAGAAAATCCTCAAAGATGTCCGCTCCCTCGCCTACGATATGGTGCTAAACGGCTATGAGATAGGGGGTGGTTCGATAAGGATACACCGCACCGACATACAGGAAAAAATCTTTAAACTCCTAAACATCGGGGAGGTCGAGGCGCAGGAGAAATTCGGTTTCCTACTGGAGGCACTAAAATACGGTGCTCCACCCCACGGGGGGTTTGCCTTTGGTCTCGATAGGGTTTTGGCGATAATGGTTGGCGCCGAAAGTATCAGGGACGTTATAGCATTTCCCAAAACCCAAAAAGGTATTTGTCCGTTGACCAACGCCCCCGATTATGTAGACCCCAAACAACTAAAAGAGGTTCATTGCAAAATAGAAGAACTCGAAGAGGAATAGAAAAACTATTCCAACCCCTTTAGTTTTTCCAAGTCTTCTACCTTTTCCACGTTTAGGGTTTTCGCCTCGGGAACTATTTGGGTTATAAGTTTGGAAAGAACATTTTTAGGACCTATTTCCACAAAGGTGTCCACCCCTTGGGAGTACATGAATTTAACGCTGTCCACCCAAAGGACGGGGTTGAACAGTTGCAAATAAAGGTTTTCCTTTATTTCCTCCCCCTTGGTGTGGGGTTTTGCATCGTAATTTTGAACCACCGGTGGGTTGGCATCTTTGAATTCCACCTCTTGGAGTTTCTCTTTAAACCTCTCGGCGGCTTCCCTCATAAGGGAACTGTGGGAGGGAACCGATACCTTTAGGGGTATGGCTTTTATTTTTCTACTTCTTGCGAGACGAACGAGTTTTTTAACGGCCTCGGCTTCGCCCGCTACAACCGTTTGAATTGGAGAGTTGAAATTGACCGGTTCTACTATTCCTTCCACCTCATCGCAGAGTTTTTTTACCTCTTCGGGGGGGATACCTATAACGGCCGCCATTCCCCCCTTACCTTCGGGGACGGCGCTTTGCATGTATTCGGCGCGGTGGCGAACCAACTTTAGGGCTTCCTCAAAGGGTAAAACCTCCGATTCCAATAGGGCGGTGTACTCACCCAAGGAATGCCCCGCCGTAAAGGCGGGCTTTAAGTTGGGGAATTGCTCCCTTATAACCTTTAAAATGGCGTAGCTGACCGTAAGAATAGCGGGCTGGGTGTTTACCGTTTTGTTTAGCTCATTTCCACCTTCAAAGATAAGGTTTTTTAAATCGAAACCCAAAACCTCGTTTGCCCTTTCAAAGACCTCCCTCGCGGAGGGAAAGTTTTCGTAAAAATCCTTTCCCATTCCCCCGTATTGGGAACCTTGTCCGGGAAAGACAAACGCTATAGCCATAAGAGGGAATATTTAAAGGAGTTTTTCCCCGAAACGGTGTTCCAATACCGGGTAGTCGTTTACCACCCCTTTGGATAGGAGGATTTGAAATACATAATTGGAACCCACTTTAAAAGAAACCGCCGAAGCGGTGAG
>CAZNBH010000130.1:0-3074 GCA_964571355.1 uncultured Aquifex sp. | reverse complement strand
TAAGCGCCCTCGAAAGGTTGGAATACAGGGGTTACGATTCTGCGGGTATAGCGATTATAGAAAACGGAAAACTCGTTGTGGAAAAGAGGGTGGGAAAGATAAGGGAATTGGTAAGGGCTCTTTGGGGTAAAAATTACAAGTCCAACATAGGGATAGGGCACACCCGTTGGGCTACCCACGGGGCACCTTCGGAGGTTAACGCCCACCCCCACACCGACGATGGGAATACCTTTGCGGTAGTCCACAACGGGATTATAGAGAATTACCTCGACCTAAAAAGGGAATTGGAGGAAAAAGGTCACCGCTTTAGGTCCGATACCGATACCGAGGTTATAGCCCACCTATTGGCGGAAAACTACAAAGGTGACCTCCTCGAGTCGGTCTTAAAAACGGTAAAACGTCTAAAGGGTGCCTTCGCTTTCGCCGTTATAACCACCAAGGAGCCCAACAAAATAGTAGGTGTCAAAAAGGGGTCGCCCCTAATAGTAGGTATAGGGAGGGGGGAAAACTTCCTCGCCTCCGATATTCCCGCGATATTGCCCTATACGAAAAACGTTATCTCCCTCGACGACGGGGAGGTGGCCGTTCTCACCAAGGATAGGGTCGAAATTTACAACTTCGAAGGTCTACCGGTGAGCAAGGAGATTTTTGTCGTCCCCTGGGATTTACTATCCGCCGAGAAAGGGGGCTTCAAGCACTTTATGCTTAAGGAGATTTTCGAACAGCCCAAGGCTATAACCGATACGGTTGGGGGTTTTCTATCGCAAGACTTGAGCTTTCCCTTCGATATAAATTCGGTAAATAGGATTATCACCATAGCCTGCGGAACCTCTTACCACGCCGGGCTGGTCGGAAAGTATTGGATTGAAAAAATTGCGGGAATACCCAACGAGGTGGTTTACGCCTCCGAATTCCGCTATGCCGATACCCCAATCGACGAAAACACCCTGGTAATAGCCATTTCCCAATCGGGGGAAACCGCCGACACCCGATTTGCGGCGTTAAGCGCGAAGGAAAAGGGCGCTTCCGTTTTGGCTATAGTCAACGTGGTTGGTAGTTCCCTCGATAGGGAAGCCGATTTTACCCTTTATACCCATGCCGGTCCCGAGATAGGTGTGGCGGCTACCAAAACCTTCACATCGCAACTCGCCGTTTTAAACCTTACAGCCCAATTGCTCGCCCGCCGAAGGGGGAAAATCGATAGGGAGGAATTTTACCGTAGGGTGGAAAAACTGAACGAGGTAGCCCGCAAGGTGGAAAAGGTTTTGGAACTCTCCAATAGGATTGCGGAAATAGCATCCGAATATAGGAGGTTTAAAAACTTCCTCTACCTCGGGAGGTGGCTCTCCTATCCCATAGCCCTCGAGGGGGCTTTAAAACTTAAGGAGATTTCTTACATCCACGCCGAGGGCTACCCCGCCGGGGAGATGAAACACGGTCCTATAGCCTTGATAGACGAGAATATGCCGGTTGTGGTAATAGCACCCCGCGATAGGGTTTACGAGAAAATCGTTTCCAACGTCGAGGAGGTTCTTTCGAGAAAGGGAAGGGTTCTATCGGTCGGTTTTGAAAACGACCGTCTGCTGGCGGAAAAGTCGGAAGTCCTTCTCCCCATTCCGGAGGTTGAGGAGGATTATAGCCCGTTCCTAACGGTGGTTCCGCTACAACTGTTGGCGTATCACATCGCTGACCAGCTCGGTTTGGACGTGGACCAACCGAGGAATTTGGCAAAAACCGTAACGGTGGAATAAAAAGGAAAGAAAACTATACGGTTTCCTTCCAAACTATATAATCCCAGTCCTCCCTCGGTCTGGTTACCCTGTAGTTTCCGTTTTCCACTATAACCTCCGCCGCGCGGGGTCTCATGTTGTAATGGGAAGACATCACAAAGCCATAAGCCCCGGCGCTTAGTATGGCGAGGTAGTCCTTTCTTCCAACCTTGCAGATTTCCCTGTTTTCGCCGAGTATATCACCGGTTTCACAAATCGGTCCCACGATATCGCAAACCATTTTTTCGGGGTTTTCCTTTACGGCTACTATGTGGTGGTAAGAGCCGTACATAGCGGGGCGTAATAGGTCGTTAAAGCCGGCGTCAACCATTACGAATAGCTTTTCATCCTTTTGTTTTAGGAACTGAACCTGGGTTATAAGAATTCCGCCGTTGCCCGCTATGGAACGTCCCGGTTCGAGGATTAATTTAACGTCGAGGTCTTTGACTATTGGAAGCACTATTTTTGCCAAATCATCGGGGGTAGGGGCTTTATCCTCCGGTTTGTACTTGATACCCAAACCGCCCCCTATGTCGAGGTATTTAATGTTTATTCCTTCCCTTTTGAGTTTTTGATATAGGTCGGCAACCTTTTGGACGGCTTCCTCAAAGGGGGACAGGTCGAGCAACTGGCTACCTATGTGGCAGTGAATTCCCACCACCTCTATGTTGGGCAGCTTCGAAGCCCATTTGTAAACTTCGAAGGCTTTTTTTATGTCTATGCCGAACTTCGATTTCTTCATACCGGTTGCGATTTTGGGGTGGGTTTTGGGGTCCACGTCGGGGTTTACCCTTATCGCTATCCTCGCCTTTTTACCTTTGGCGCCGGCGAGGTCGTTTAGAACCTCTATTTCCATTTCGCTCTCGGCGTTGAACATCAAAATGTCTTGGTCGAGGGCGTAGTTAAGCTCTTGGTCGGTTTTTCCAACGCCGGCGTAAACGATTTTATCGGCGGGGATACCCCCCTTTATAGCCCTGTAGATTTCTCCACCCGAAACGGTATCGGCTCCGCATCCCTCTTCGGCGGCTATCTTTATTACACCGAGGTTGAAATTAGCTTTAACCGCATAGGCTATTATCGCATCGGGGAAAGCCTTTTTATAAGCCCTTATTTGGTCCCTTATGTGGTTAGCGGAGTATACGTAAAGGGGAGTTCCGAGCTCCTTTGCGAGTTCTTCGAGGTTTACCCCGTCGAAGTGTAAAACCCCGTTTTTATATTCCAAATAGGGGGAATATTCCTTCAATAAATCCATAGGGTTGGGTAATTATACCGATTACCTTATGGAGGTCTTAGTTGCGGTTCCAG
>CAZNBH010000129.1:0-3081 GCA_964571355.1 uncultured Aquifex sp. | reverse complement strand
GGTTGGGAAAATCCCTACTATGTTCCCCTTTGGTTAAATTTTTAATCCCAACTATGGGGATATACGGAAGATTAGCGGACCTTTTAAGGGAATTTAAAAACAATACGATAATAGCCTTCAGCGGAGCCGGGCTTTCGGCGGAGAGCGGAATACCCACCTTTAGGGGGAAGGACGGTCTTTGGAACAAATACGACCCGATGGATTTGGCAACCTTTGAAGCTTTCGACGAAGACCCCTTAAAGGTGTGGAAGTGGTACCTTTGGAGGATGTTCAAAATAGCCAAAACCCAACCCAACCCCGCCCACTACGCCTTAGTTGAGATGGAAAAAATGTTTCCGAACTTTTGGCACATAACCCAAAACGTGGACGGTTTGCACCGCGTGGCGGGACAAAGGCGATTTTTGGAACTCCACGGCAACATATGGGACGGAAAATGCCGCTACTGCGGGGCTTTTTACCCCTACGTGGAATTTAAAAAGTTGTTCCCCTTGGCGGATAGGGATTATTTGGCAACCCTATCGGAGGAGGAATTTAAAGAAAAAATCCTCGAAGGGTTAACTTACGAAAAACTTCCCAAATGCAAAACCTGCGGAGGAATAGTGGGACCCGGCGTGGTGTGGTTTGGGGAAAATTTACCCGAAGAGGTTTTAAATAAGGCGTTTGACCTCGCCAAGGAGGCAAAGGTTTGTTTTTCCATAGGCACCTCGGCGGTTGTCTATCCCGCCGCCTATATCCCCGAAATCTGTAAAAAAACGGGGGGTATTCTTGTCGAGATAAACCCCGAAGAAACCCCCCTTACCCCTTACGCCGATTTCGTTTTTCGCGATAGCGCGGCAAAGGTTTTACCCAAAATAGTGGAAGCCCTACGGGGTTCTTAAAGCCTCCCTCTTTTTGACCAGCCACGAAGGATAATCGGTGGCGATGCCGTCCGGCTTTCCTTTTAAAACCCTTTCAAGGGTCTTGTCATCGTTAACCACCCAAGGGACGACCTTTAACTTCAAACGGTGGGCAAAGGCTACCGCCTTGGGTGTTGCCAGAGGATAGTAGGGGAGTATAAAGTCGGCTCCAATCCTTTTGGCGGTAATAATGGCATCTTGGGGCTTTAGGTATATAAAACCGGTTGCGAGGTTTGGATTGAGTTCTTTTACCCTTTTAAGGGCTTCCGAATAAAAGGAGATAACCGCCGATGTTTCTATAGCCCTTTTTTCCTCCAAAAGTTTTACAACCTTTTCCACCGTAGGAGGTTCTTTAATCTCTACGAATAACCCCGCGCGGTTTTTTACACTTTCCAGGACCTCCCCAAGGGTGGGAACCTCGTACTTTCCAAAAACCCTAACGGTTTTTCTTATTTCCTCGAGGGTTAACCCTTTGGGGGAAAGGTCTAAATTTGCAACCCTTTTAAAGGTATCGTCGTGGAGAATTATAAGATTACCATCCTTGGTTTCCCTAACGTCCACCTCCACTATATCGGCACCCGCCTTTATAGCGTATTCCAAACAGGGGAGGGTATTCTCCGCACATTCCCCTTTTGCGCCCCTATGACCAATTACCGCAAAGGGTTTAATTGAAAGGAAGTTTTCCACAAAGGGGAGCATAAAGGAAAAATTACTCCTCCTCTTCTTCTTCTTCGCCGTAGGCGATAATACCCTGCTCTATTAGACGTTTTACTATCTTTACAATCTGACGGCGGGCGCGCAGTATCTCGGAACGGCGGACCTTGCCCATAGCCTCCATATCCTCGAGGAAGATTTGGGCCGCCCGCTTGGACATGTTTTTGAGAAATTTGTCGAGGATTTCTTTGGGCGCGTCCTTTAGGGCGAGGGCGAGGGTTTGCTTGTCGACCGTTTTAAGAATTTCGAGGATAGCCTTATCGTCGAGTTTTGCGATGTCCTCAAAGGTAAACATACGGTCCCTAATCTTTTCCGCCAACTCGGGGTTTTCGCTTTCCAAGTAGGAAAGGATTTCTTCCTGGGTATATTTGTCCAAAGCGGTCAAAACGTTTGCCGCCTGTTTGGTTCCGTCTATCTTTATTTCCTCCCCGATGAACTCCTTCATCTCTTGGAGGAAGCTTTCCGCTATAACCTTGATGCGGTCGGCGGGAATGCTTTCCAAAACAGCCATTCTCTTTATAACCTCTATCCGCAACTCGGGGGGGAACTCCTTAATAACCTTTGCAACCTTGGAGGGGGTGAGCAACGCCAGTATAACGGCAATAATTTGGGGGTGTTCCTTCCTCAAGAGGTTCGCCAACTGACGGGGTGTTAAAGCCTCCAACTGTTGGAGTTTTAACTTTATCTCCGGTTGGGAGAGGAGATTTTCCAACACCTCCTTAACATTGGGTGGAACGTAATCGATAATCTTCCTTATAAATTCCTCCGCCTCGAGGGGAGGGAATTCCTTTAAGGACTCGAAACGGTCTATAAACTCCTTTACAACCTCGTTGATGACCTCTTTATTGGCGTGTTGGATTTTTTGAAAAGCCGCCATAACCCGGCGGAGCTCTATCGGATTTAATTCGGCTACTATTTCCGCCGCCAGCTCCGGAGGGGTAAGGGCGAGTATTATTGCCCCCTTATCGACGGAGGAAAGGACGCTTATATCCTCTATTTTTTCTGACATTAAGTGGGAATTTTAAAGGGAGAAAAATAGGAGGGTGGGTTAAACGGTTTGTTTGGTAACCCTGATACCCAACCTTTTAACGATTTCAACGTAGCGGTTGTAATCGGTTTCCTTTAGGTATTCGAGCAACCTCCTCCTCTTGTTAACCATTGCTATCAAACCCCTACGGGAGTGGAGGTCTTTCTTATGCCTTTTCATGTGTTCGGTAAGCCTGTTAATTTTTTCGGTCAAAATGGCTATTTGAACCTCGGGCGAACCGGTGTCCTTTTCGTGGCGTTGGAATTCCTTTATTATCTTTTCAACGGTATCCTTGGGCAAAGCCATCCTTTTTAAACCTCCTTCGGTTTTAGTTGTCTATAACTTCCGAAGGATTTTTATTATAACACCTTAAAATGGAAAGACGCCTAAAGGCTACTATCGAACTCCTAAAGGAGCTCGGTTTCGAAGAATTTTATTCCACCG
>CAZNBH010000128.1:0-3098 GCA_964571355.1 uncultured Aquifex sp. | reverse complement strand
TATAGCACAACTTCTTTTCCCCGAAGGGGCGTTTGCTTTATATTAACGAAACTATGTTCAAAATAGAGTTTGCCGGCTTCAAAGATTGGGATATGGGGCGGTGGCTTAGGTTCATAGCGGGAGCGGTTTTACTGGTGGTCACCCTTATAGGGATTTTACCCGCACCTTGCGTTCACTGGTTTTGGAAGGCCTTCCTAATATTTATGTCCCTCAACCAGATACAGTCCGCCTTTACCAACTGGTGTCCCGTTATCGATTTTTTAAAAGCTTTAAAGGTAAAGGAGTGCAAGTGCTAACCCTTTTTAGGTTTTCCTCCTTTGCCTCATAAATCCTTTTAAAGGTACATCCTTAAAATTCCCACCTTCGGAGGTTTGCAAATTGCACAAACCTATAAAGTCGTGGGAAAACCTACCCCTCCCCCCGGAGGAAATAGAGAAAAAAAGGGAAAAACTCGAAAGGTTGGCTGAGGAATTTTTAACCGTTTTGGGGTTCGACTGGAAAAACGACCCCAATATGGTGGAAACCCCCAAACGGTTCGCCAAGATGTGGCTCGAGTTGGTGGAGGGGAACTTTACCCCTATGCCCTCTATAACGGTTTTCGATATATCCAAAATGGACGGCGACGATTTAGCCCCCAATATTCCCGTATTCGTGGGTCCCATAGAGATTAAGTCGCTTTGCTCCCACCACTTTTTACCCATTGTGGGAAACGTTTATTTCGAGTACCTCCCGCGGGAAAAGGTTTTAGGGCTTTCGAAAATACCGAGGGTTATAAAGTGGCTCGCCCGCCGTCCGATGATTCAGGAGCTCTTTACCCGCCAGGTTATAAAAACCTTTTTAGAAATACTCCCCGACGTAAGGGGAATAGCCGTTTACGTGAAGGCTAAACATATGTGCATGACCGTAAGGGGGGTAAACGAGAGCAACGCCTATATGGTGACCGAAGCCTTTTACGGACTATACGAGGAAAACGAAGAACTAAGGGCGAACTTCTTGAGGAAGATAAAGGAATAAGGGATTCCCCTAAGAGGAAATAGTCCTTTCGTACCACCCCTTTAGGATTTCAAACTGCCTGTGGGTGTTGTATTCGTCGGTTTCCATCGGGGACTTGAAGAAAAATGCCAATTCTTTGATAACCCCTTTTTGTCCCTTTTTCTTCGCCAACAGTAGAAATCTCGCTATGTCCAACACGAGGGGGGCGGCGACTATGGCGTCTATGGCGTCCCAAATGAAGTAAAACTTCATCTTTGTCCCCAAAAAGCCTTGGAAGTGGATAAAGTCGAATGCCGTTTTGTTGTCCTGCAGGGAGGGGAAATAGTTTATTTCGGTAATGGTGTAGGGATAATAGCCGAGGATTTTGCCCACAACTTTGTCCTTGGAAACTATTTTGCTCCTCTTGTTCTGCTCGTGGGCCAAAACCTTACCGTCGAGGTCTCCGAGGATGTTGTAACCCATCCATCCCAAAACCTTCAGATTCCTATAGGCGAACATCGGGGCGAGGGTGGTTTTTACCAAGGTCTCCCCCGTTTTCCCGTCGTTTCCGGCGTGGGGAACCCCCACCTTTAGGGCTAACTCCTTCAGCGCCGGTATCGAGGAGGCAACGCTTGGGGTGAAGTTGGCAAAGGGGATGCCGTTTTTCAGGGCGACGTAGGCGTAAAGCATCGAGGCGGTAAATTTGTCCTTCCTATTTTCCTTTATGGCTTTTTCAAACCCTTCGAGGGAACCGTGGACATTCTCGTCCAATTCGGGGGTGGGTTCGGTCGATGCCACATTTATGGCAACGGTATCCTCATCGGCGAACCCGAGAAGGTCCCTTTCCAACCTCTCAACTATTTCGGGAAGGGTTAAACCTTCGTCCTCCAAGGTTTGTAAAGGTTTTAATTCCTCCAAAACCCCTTCACCGCAATTTAAAGCGGTCCCCTTTTTGGCCTTTATTTTCTCGAGTTCCCCTTTGAGGTCTAACAAAACCCTATAGTCGAAGTGTTGGTTTAATTCCCAATGCTCTTCCACTATTTGGAACAGGTTTTTATCCAAACTCCTGATGTCGTGACCGCCGAATTCGAACTCCAAAGGTGCTATTTCTTTCAAACCCTCAAAGATGGGAAGTTCGGAAACAAGTCCGGTAGTATCGGATAATCCCTTTCTAATCGCCCTTTCGCCGACTATTGCGGTGGAACCGACTATTCCGTATATACCGAAAAGCCAAAGTTTCATAAAGAGTTTTATTGTCCCCTCGGGGTTAATAAATACAAAACCCCCGCCGTTGTTAAACTCTAATCTTACAAACGGAGGTTGGAAATGGGAACAAGACCTATAAAGGGTTCGATAATCGCCCTAATTACCCCCTTTAGGAACAACGGAAAAGAGGTCGACTACGAGGGGTTAAAGAAGTTAATCGATTACCAAATAGAGAACGGAACCGATGCTATACTGGTTTGCGGAACCACCGGGGAAAGCCCCACCCTCACCTACGAGGAGCACGAAAACGTTATAAAGGTCGCCGTTGAACACGCAAAGGGGAGGGTTCCCATAATAGCGGGTACCGGTGCCAACTCCCTCCACGAGGCTATAGAGCTTACCGCCTTCGCCAAAGAGGTTGGGGCGGACGCCGCGCTGGTGGTGGTGCCCTATTACAACAAACCGAACCAAGAGGGTATTTACAGGCACTACAAAACCCTCGCAAAGGAGGTTGACATTCCCATAATTGTTTACAACATTCCGGGGAGAACCTGCAGGGAAATAGAGGTATCCACCCTCGCGAGGTTGAGGGAGGAATGCCCCAACATCGTGGGGTCCAAAGAAAGCGTCGGAAACATGGATAGGATTTCCGAGCTTAAGAAAACCCTCGGAGAGGATTTCGTAATACTTTCGGGGGACGACAGCCTAACCCTACCGATGATGGCGCTCGGCGCCGACGGGGTCATTTCGGTTGCAAACCACATTCTTCCAAAAGAGGTTAAGGAAATGGTGGATGCCGCTTCCGCGGGGGATTTCAAAAGGGCGAGGGAGCTCCATTACAAGCTTTTCCCGCTGTTCAAAGCCCTATTTATCGATACCAACCCCATACCGGTTAAAACCGCCGCGTGGATGCTCGGGCT
>CAZNBH010000127.1:0-3123 GCA_964571355.1 uncultured Aquifex sp. | reverse complement strand
CTTTTCCATCGATAGGAAGACTAATAATAGCCCCTTTTGGGGGAATAAAATTGAAAGTCTATGACTTATAAGGTTATAGTAACCGACCCCATAGCCGAAGCCGGTCTGGAAATATTGAGAAAAGACCCCGATATAGAGCTCGATTACCGTCCCGAAATCCCCTTCGAGGAACTTTTAGAAATTATAGGCGATTACCACGCCATAATCACCCGTAGCCGAACCCCCGTAAACAAGGAATTGCTCGAAAGGGCTAAAAACCTAAAGGTTGTAGGAAGGGCGGGGGTAGGTGTCGATAATGTCGACCTAGAGGAGTGCTCCAAGAGGGGTATTTTGGTGGTAAACACCCCCGGGGCGAACACCATAGGGGCTACCGAACTTACCTTAATGCACATGCTCACCATAATGAGGAACGGACACAAAGCCCACCAGTCGGTAGCCGAAGGCAAATGGGAACGGAAAAAGTTTATGGGGGAAGAGCTCTTCGGAAAGAAACTCGGAATAATAGGTTTGGGAAATATCGGTTCGCAGGTAGCCATAAGGGCTAAGGCTTTCGGAATGGACGTTTACGCCTACGACCCCTACATCCCCCCCGAAAAGGCTGAACGTTTGGGTGTTAAATTGGTCGACAACCTCGACGACATGCTAAAGGAAATAGATGTTTTAACCATCCACGCCCCCCTAACCGAGGAAACCCTAAACATGGTCTCAAAAAGGGAACTCGACCTTATGAAAGACGGGGTTTATATCGTTAACTGCGCAAGGGGTGGGATAATAAACCAGGAGGACCTCGTAGAGGTTGCAAAAACCGGAAAAATCAAAGGTATAGCGTTGGACGTTTACAAACCGGAACCCCCCCCGAGGGAATTTATAGAAAACCTACTTCAACTTTGGGAGGAGGGAAAGATAAACCTATCGCTTTCCCCCCATATAGGGGCTAACACCTACGAATCGCAGACAAACGTCGCCGTAATGGTAGCCCAACAGGTTATAAAAGCCCTAAAAGGGGAAACCCCCGAGCACGTGGTAAACGCACCCTTCCCCGACCTATCGGCTCTCGGACTTATTAAACCGGTTTTAGACCTCGCCGAAAAAATGGGGCGTTTCATTGTCCAATGGGCGGGGGTTCACCCGAGGGAGATAAAGGTCGAGGTTTACGGGGATATTGCAGAACATATAAAACCGATAACCGCCGCCGTATTGAGCGGAATATTGAAGGAAACGGTGGACTACCCCGTGAACATACTAAACGCCCCCTTTGTTGCAAGGGAAAAGGGGATTAAGGTCGAAGAGGTGGCAAGCGAGGACAGCCCCGACTTCAAACACCTCATAAGGGTAACCGTTTACACCGATAAAGGTAAAAGGAGCGTAGCCGGCACGGTGCTCGAAGGATATTTGCCGAGATTTGTCCAAATCGACAATTTCAACGTCTACGTGGAACCGGAAGGGATTCTATTGGTCTTCGAAAACAGGGACGTTCCCGGTGTTATAGGAAAAATCGGCAACATCTTGGGCAAGTTCAACGTCAACATAGCCGGTTTTAAACTTGGAAGGGAAAAGAGGGGCGGAAGGGCTATAGGGATTTTAAACCTCGACGAACCCGCACCCGAAGAGGCGTTGGAACTCCTAAGACAAATCCCCGAGGTGATAACTTTAAAACAGATAAAACTCTAAAGGGATTTTTTCCTTTATTATTTCCCCCTTTATGTCGAGGATTGTAAAAGCTTTAACCCTTTTGGGATTGGTCGGTTGCTCCTACACCTTTGAGGTGGAATTCGGGGGAGGTTTTCAACAGGAGCAATTCAGGGGTTGGATTCAATACAAGGGTGACAAGGTCGACGTAAAGAACGACCTCCATATCAGGAGTAAGGTAAAAGGATTCGGATTTGTAAACATAAGGCATAAGGCGAAACTCGGCTTCATACCCTTACCCGACCTAAAAATCGAATACCTCGCGATGAAGAGCGACGGTTACGGGAGGGTAAACAAAACCTTTACCTTCGGTGTGGTGACCATAACCGCCTCCGATAGGGTTTATTCGAAGTTCAAGTTCAACCAGTGGGATATAACCGCCTACTACACCCCCTTAAAGGTTAAAAACATCCTCTTTGCCTCGTGGGGTTTGGGTGTAAAGGTTATCGATTTTTACGCCTATGTGAGAAGTGAAACCACCGGTCAAAGCGATAGCAAAAGTGCCACAATACCTCTCCCCTACCTCTACGGGAAAGTCGGGGCGGAGTTAAAGTTCGTTCACGCCTACGCCGAGGGTAAGGCTATAGCCGCCGATTCTAAAGATTACTTCTACGACGTTAAAGGGGCTGTTGGATTGCACTACGACATAAACAAAACCCTCAGGATTTCCCTCGAAGGGGGCTACCGCTTGCAGAGGTATAGGGTTAACGATGTAAGCGACGTTTCCGCCGATGTGAGGGCGAAGGGGGGATTTGGAGATTTAGCCCTTACCCTCCGCTTTTAAAGCATAACTTTAAGAGTTCCACCAATCTTTTTAGCGCCTTCCCCCTGTGGGATATTTTGTGCTTTTCCTCCGACTCCATTTCGGCAAAGGTTTTCGTGTAACCTTTGGGAACAAAAATAGGGTCGTAACCGAAACCCTTTTCCCCCCTCGGGGTGTCTATAATCGTTCCTTCAACCTCACCCTCGGAGGAAAGGATTTTTCCCCTTTCCAATATGAGGACTATGTTGGAAACAAACTTCGCCTTGCGGTTTTTTTCGTTTTTTAAAACCCTTAGGAGCTTCCTTATGTTCGCCTCGTCCTCCGAGGGGATTGGTTCTTCCCTTCCAAACCTTTCGAGGGAATAAAACCTCGCCGAATATACCCCCGGGTAGGGGTTTATCGCCTCCACCACCAGACCGCTGTCGTCGGCGAGGGTGGGTATTTTAAACCTCTCGTAGTAAGCCTTAGCCTTTAAATAGGCGTTCCCTATAAAGGTGGTTCCGTACTCTTCAACCTCCACCTTTTGGGGGGGAATAACGACCTCTATCCCCAAGGGGGATAGGATTTCCTTTATTTCCTTTACCTTTTTCGGGTTGGAGGATGCGACCAAAACCTTTTTGGGGAACATAGGTTGTTATTTTCCAAAAAGGGGAACTTTAAAATTCTTTTAC
>CAZNBH010000126.1:0-3136 GCA_964571355.1 uncultured Aquifex sp. | reverse complement strand
CCCCTCGAATTCGTGAACCCCGCCGACTACGACAAGATAGACCAAAACGATGAAATCGAAATTCCCAACGTAAGGGAACAGCTCACCGCTTGCGTAAAAGAGGGCAAACCCATAAAGGTAACCGTTAAGAAACCCTCCGGGGAAACCTTCGAAATAGAGACCACCGTAAACATCACCCCCAGGCAATACGAACTCCTCATGGCGGGCGGATTGCTCAACTACATCAAAAACAAACAAAAACAACAGAAGGAAGCTTAATTTTTTCCTTTTCCCTCTTAGATTTTTTAAGAAAAGTCCTTTAAAAGGGGAGAAAAAAAGTTCCTTACGGGTTTTAATTCCCAAATTTCCCCGAAAAGTTTCGAAAAACCAATTCTGGAAAGGGAAATTTAAGTAAAATTTCCTCAACAAAGAATAGTTTTTTTACCTTAATAAAGTTGATTCACACCTTTAAAACCTTTTGGAGGCAAAAAATGCTTAAGTATTACTTCGCCTATGGGTCTAACATCAACTTAGACCGAATGAGGAAAAGGGGTGCGGATTTTGTTTCCTACCAAAGGGCTATTTTGGAAAATTACACCTTAAGGTTTAACAAATACAGCTATAAAACCGGTTGTGGTGTTGCGAATATCGAACCACAAGAGGGAGATTACGTGGAAGGTATCCTCTACGAGTTGGAAAATCCCGAGGAAGGCATCGCAAGGTTGGATTACTTCGAAGGTTTCCTCTGCGAGGAATGCCCCGAAAATCACTACTTTAGGAGGATAATGAAGGTAAAAACCGACGACGGAAGGGAGGTGGAGGCTTACGTTTACGTTGCAAATCCCGTCCACGTCAACAATTCTTTAAAACCCTCTTTGGAATACCTAAAACATCTTTTGAGCGGTTGCGAGCGGAAAATCCTCTCCGAAGAATATTGTAAGAGATTGAGGGAATACTTAAAAGACCTCTGCAAAAAGTAATAGAACCTCCCCGCCCGTCGGGCGGGCTTTTCCTTTTTGTGAAAATCTTTTCCTATGTCCATTTTGAGGAAAATTATCGGGGATAAATTACCCAAGCTCAAAGAGAAAAAATCAAACCCCGATTATGTAAAACGGATTAAAGAACTCGCCGAGGAAAGGAAGGATATAAGGGATTTCCTTCATTGTTGCGATATTGAAAAAATCCGCGTAATTGCGGAGATAAAACAGGCTTCCCCTTCGGAGGGAACCATTAAATTGGTCGACCCGGTTGAGGTTGCAAAGGTTTACGAACAAAACGGGGCTTGTGCAATTTCGGTCCTCACGGAGGAAAACTATTTCAAAGGTTCCCTCGATTTCCTAAAAAGGGTTAGGGAAAGTGTAAACCTCCCCCTTTTGAGGAAGGATTTTATAGTCGACGAACTCGAATTGTGGGAGGCTAAAGCCTTCGGCGCCGATATGGTGTTGTTAATAGCGAAAATCCTCGACGAGGTTCAACTAAGGGATTTTATAGAAACCTCTTTGGGGTTGGGTTTATTGCCCCTCGTTGAGGTGTTCGAAATTTCGGAACTCGAAAAGGTATTAAAGTATTACAAGACCCTCGTAGGGGTAAACAACCGCAATTTGGAAACCCTCGAAGTTGATTTATCGGTATCGGAAAGGGTTATTCCCCTCATGAAGGAGGCGGGGGTAAAGTGTGCGGTCGCCGAAAGCGGAATTTCCTCCCCCCAAGATATAGAGAAGTTATTAAAGGTGGGAGCCGATGCGTTTCTAATCGGAACTTCCCTGATGAAAGCGGAAAACCCCGCGGAAAAATTGAAAAGCCTTCTATCGGTGAAGGTCGCTTAATTTAATAACCAAAGGAGGTAAAGATGATTAGCAAAGTCCTTATTCCGGTCGATTTTTCCGACGTTACCGAAGCGGTTATAAAAACCGCCGACCTTATAGGGGAAAAGTTCCACCCCAAGTTTTATTTACTCCACGTCATATCGCCCCTCGTTTATATATCGGCTCCCGAGTCCATGGTGGTCGACGTAATCGACGCCTCCGTTATAGAGGAAATAGAGGAACAAAAGAGGAAAGCCGCCGAAAACCTCCTCAACAACCTTAAGGAAAAGCTTAAAAAATACGAGGTCGAAACCATAATAGACATGGGAAGCCCAGCCGATGTGATAGTCGAACAGGAAGAAGAGTTAAACGTAGACCTCACCATCTTGGGAGGACACCAAAAGGGATTGGTCGAGAGGATACTCCTCGGTAGCACCTCGGAGGCGGTGGTAAAACACTCCAAAAGACCTGTTTGGGTAATAAAAGGGCATGCGGTTGAAAAGCTCGAAAGGGTTGCAATAGCCTACGACTTTTCCGAAGTCGGCGACGCGTTGCTCGAATATGCAAAACAATTCCTAAAGCCCTTCGGGAGCGAAATAACCCTAATCCACGTGGAGGAAGAAATAGACCTCCCCATCCTCGAAAAGTTGGGTATAAACCTCCTCCCCCAAATAAGGGAAAAGAAAGGGGAAAAATTGCAACAGATAAAGGAACAGTTCGAAAAGGAAGGTCTCCGTTGCGAGGTCGTTTACATAGAGGAAAGGGAACCCGCGGAGGGGGTTTTAGAGGTAATCCAAAAAGGGGATTTCGATACCGTTATGGTCGCCAATAAAGGTCTATCGGGCTTGAAACGTATCCTTATGGGTAGTGTGAGCCTCGACATCTTGAGGAAATCGCCCATTCCCGTCTTCGTGTACAAAAAGGCAAAATAAAAACCCTTTAAGGATGATATTGAGCGATAAAACCATAAAGGAGCTGATAGAAAAGGGAAAACTCAAAGTGGAACCCTTTTCGGAGGAACTCGTTCAGTGTTCCTCTTTAGACCTCCGCCTCGGGTATCAAATAGCACGGTACCGCGCAAAGGATTTCCTCGATGTAAAAAACCCCTCGTGGGAAATAGAACTCGAAACCATCGACGGGAACGGTTTTTTTATCCAACCTAAGGAGTTTGTTTTAGCCACCACCCTCGAGTATATAAAACTCCCCCCCGACCTAACGGCGTTTGTGGAAGGAAGGAGTTCCCTCGGTAGGTTGGGACTTTTTATAGAAAACGCCGGGTGGGTAGATGCCGGCTTTGAAGGGCAACTCACGTTGGAACTCTACAACGCCAATAAATACCCCATAAAGCTTTA
>CAZNBH010000125.1:0-3138 GCA_964571355.1 uncultured Aquifex sp. | reverse complement strand
AAAACCTACGAGGAGGATAAAACCAAAACCTGTAAAGTGGAGTTTTTTACAAAGACCCCTTATGGGTTCAAGCTCTTTTATACATCTCCCGAGTGCGGAATTTACCTGTTGGGAACCGACAAGCTGGGAAGGGATATATTTTCGAGGCTCCTCTACGGGGCGAGGATTTCCCTCTCGATAGGACTGATAGGGGTAGCTATTACCTTTTTGCTCGGAATACTCTTCGGGGGATTGGCGGGGTACTACGGCGGTTGGGTGGACAACGTCATTATGAGGATTACCGAGGTTTTGATGTCCATTCCAGCCTTTTACCTAATGCTCGCCCTAAGGGCTATTTTTCCCCTCGATATGTCCTCGGTGGAGGTGTTTTTCCTAATAGTCTTTATCCTCTCCTTTATAGGTTGGGCCGGTTTGGCGAGGGTAATAAGGGGTTTGGTTTTGTCCCTAAGGGAGAAGGAATACGTCTTGGCGGCAAAAACTTACGGGGCGTCCACTTGGAGGATACTGTTCAAACATATTCTTCCGGGAACTTATTTTTACCTGATAATTACGGCAACCTCGGCGATACCTTCTTACATCTTGGGGGAGGCGGCGCTTTCCCTTTTGGGTCTTGGGATACAGGAACCCTACCCCTCGTGGGGTAATATGCTGTCGGACGCCCGTAGTTTGACCGTTATAACCTTTTACCCTTGGGTGTTGGCTCCGGGGGTTGCGATTTTCCTCGTGGTGTTCGCCTTCAATATGCTTGGGGATGCCCTCTTAGAGGAGAGAAAAAAGGCTAAATAACCCCCTTGGTGGAGGGTATTTCTCCCCCTATTATTGTTACGGCATCTTTTAAGGTGAGGGCAAACGATTTAAAACAAGCCTCCGCTATGTGGTGGAGGTTATAACCCCTTTCAACCTTTATGTGGAGGGTAGACCTACTTTCGAGGGCAAAACCTTTGAAGAATTCCCAAATGAGTTCGAAATCAAATTCGGTAATTTTCCCCCTTAGGGTTTTTTTGTTGTGATAAAAGAGACCCCTTCCGGAAAAGTCTATAGAGCTCAAAACCAGAGCTTCGTCCATAGGAACTATAGACCAGCCGAACCTCTTTATCCCTTTGGCATCGCCGAGGGCTTTCCTCACCGCCAATCCGAGGGTTATACCGCAATCCTCCACCAGGTGGTGATGGGAAACGTGGATATCCCCCTCCGCCTTTACCTTTAGGTCAAACCTCCCGTGCTTGGCAAAGCTCTCGAGCATATGGTTTAAAAAACCCACGGGGGTTTCAACGGAATAGTTTCCTTCCCCGTCGAGGTTTATTTCTATCTCTATATCGGTTTCCCTTGTGGTTCTCTTAACTTTTGCAACCCTTCCCATAGGGGTTTAGGATAATTTGAACCCTTGATGGTAAGGGTTTTTATCGGTTTTTTTACCTCCCCGGTGATTGTGGAAAAGGCTCAACGCCTAAAGGAGGAAGCCTCCCCTTATATCCACGGAAAGTGGACCTTACCCCAAAACCTCCACATAACCCTCCAATTTATAGGGGAGGTTGAAAGGGATACCCTTTGGGAGTTGGTAAAGATAGCCCAAGAAATCGCCGAAAGTTTTAGACCTTTTAGGATAACCTACAAGGGTTTGGGGGTATTTCCCCACCTCAGGAGACCGAGGATTTTGTGGGTAGGGGTCGACAGCGGTAGCGGTACCCTCAAAAGACTTGCGAGAACGGTGGAGGTTGCCAACAAAAGGGTAAAAAACATCCGTCCCGATACCAAGCCCTTCCACCCCCACGTCACGATTTGCCGTATGAAGAGGGTCGACGAGAGGAAGCTCCGCTTTTTCCTCCGCAAGTATCAGAACTTTATTTTCGGGGAGGAGGAGGTTAATAGAATAGCGGTTATTAAAAGCACACTCACCCCCGAGGGACCCATTTACTCGCCGATAGAGGAGTTTTACTTTTCGGGAAAAATTTAAAATGTTCCCCCGAAGGGGGCTTTCTTTATGTTCGAAGTTTTAAGGGTTCAAGCGGTAGCCTTTCGGGAGGAAAAGCCCCAAACCGCCCGAATAGAGAGGCAAACCTCCTCCGAAACGAGGATAAAACTCGGTGCACTCCCCAAGGAGGTTAAGGGATTTTTCGACTTTGTCCCTTTGGGGTTTCAACTAGAGGCTTACGTAAAGAGGGCTACAAAGGATGAAATCACCCTTAGGGTGAACTTCCTCGGTAGGTGGGTCGAGATTACCGTAAAAAACCTCCTCGGGTTGGAGTTAAAACCCAACCAAAAAGTGGTTCTCACCCTTATAGAAAAAAACCCCTACGTGCTCAAGCTCTCCCTCCCTTTGGAGGAGAGTTTCAAAATTTTTTCCCGCATCAGGGAATTTTTCAAAACTCCTATTCCCCGCATTTTGGGGATGCTGATAAATATCCCCTCAACCCCCGAAGGGATAAAAAATAGCGGACTTTTCTACGAGAGGAAAGTTGTCGAATACCTACTGGGAAGGGAGAAGTTGAGTTCCCTCAAAGGTGACCTGAAATACAAGCTCCTCCAAATGGTAAAGGGTTGGAAGTTCGACAAGCCGAGGGTGGATATCTTCATACGTCCCCTCGGGGTGATTAAAAGCTACTACAGATTACCCTTTTATAGGGTTGACTTGGCAAGGTTTTTGTCCGCCTATGGGAGCTTTTACAAACTTTCCCCCTCAATGGTTGAAAAGTTTGCCGAGTATATCTACCTTGCGAGGGCGAACTTTAAAAAGAAATTCCCCCATACGGGGTTAAAAAGGGTAAAAAAACGGGAGTTGGATAAACCCGTTTTTTTCTCCCACCCTTCAAAGGGTTTTTATAAAACCTTCTCCAAGGGGACTATAAGCTTCAACCTCCTAAGGGAAACCGTGGATTTTATCCATTTCCTCCAGGGGTGGAGCATAGTAAACGACTACCAGAAAGTGGTAATTCCCTTCCCCTACAAGGGGAGGAAATTTTTCCTCGGCTTTTACCGCTCGGGGGTTAATAAAAACATTTCCCTTTTGTGGGAAAACGGTTTGGTAAAAATCACCTATAGGGATACCAATCCGTGGCAGGGGGAAATCCTCTTCGTGGTAAACGACGAACATATCCTAAAAAGGTTGGAAGCCCACAAGGAGGAACTAAAAAGGGAACT
>CAZNBH010000124.1:0-3166 GCA_964571355.1 uncultured Aquifex sp. | reverse complement strand
CTATGAAGTTCTTTTTGGATACCGCAAACGTAGAGGAAATTAAAAAGGCTAACGATTGGGGGCTTCTCGACGGGGTTACCACCAACCCCACCCTAATAGCCAAAACCGGAAGACCTTTCTTGGAAGTTGCAAAGGAAATCATAGATATCTTGGGACCCGAAAGGCCGGTTTCCCTCGAGGTGGTTGCAACCGATTACGAGGGAATGGTAAAACAGGCGAGGGAAATAGCCAAATTGGGACCCAACGTGGCGGTAAAAATCCCAATGACCCCCGACGGGATTAAAGCTGTAAAAACCCTCTCCGGGGAAGGGATTAAAACAAACGTTACTTTGGTATTTTCACCCTCCCAAGCCCTATTGGCGGCAAAGGCGGGGGCTACCTACGTTTCCCCCTTCGTGGGTAGGCTCGACGACATCTCCATGGAAGGTATGAAACTCATAGAGGAAATCGTAACCATCTACAACAACTACGGGTTTGAAACCGAAATAATAGTAGCCTCCGTAAGGCATCCCGAACACGTCAGAATGGCGGCGTTGCTCGGAGCAGATATAGCCACCATACCCTTCGCCGTTATGGAAAAACTCTTCAAACACCCCCTCACCGACATAGGTCTCGAAAGATTCCTCCAAGATTGGAACAAACTCCCCGAGGACTTTAAACCCGATTTCCTAAAGTAGTTTTCCCCTTTTAATTTATCCCTTTTGTGGGAGATATTAAAACGCTGATAATAGAGGACCGCTTCGGCTTTATCTCCTCCGCCGTTCCCAAATTTTTTAAGCCGAAATTAATAGTAAAAAACTATGCCCGCGAAGCGGGGAATTTTTTAAAGAGGTGCAAAAATCCCCAAAATTTCCCCCTTCCCCCCGACGAGCCCACAGTTCCCCAAATAGACGGCTATACCCTTAACGTGTTTTTCAGACTTTTTTACACCGACATAGGGGACTTTTCGAAAGATTACCTAATAGAGGATTTAAAGGTTTTGGAAAGCCCTTTGGTGGAGTTTGAAATGAAGTTCCTCGCGGGAAGGGTTCCCTTTGCGGACCTCTCAAGGGTCTACGTATACAAATTAAGGGAACTAAAAGGGGAGGATTAAATCCCCCCCTCCTTGTAAAGTCTGATAATTTTCCTCTGCTCGTTCCAAATGAACTGTTGAATCTTTTGTTGGTACTCCAACGGGAGGTTTACGAAGGAACAACCGAAACAAACCCCCTTTTCGAAGGGGTGCTTTATGGTCCTTATAACGTCGCACACGATGTTTTCAAAGGGGGTATCCTCCAAAAGGAAGTTAACGAGGATATAACTCCCCTCGGAGATTTTCTCTATATCCTTGTCGAGTTCATCGGTGCAAAGCTTCAAACCACCCGCACTGATGTCCTTGATAACCCCGTCGTGGAATTTTAAACGGGAAATGATGGAATCCAAATCGGTTTCCCCCGAAATAAGATTTAAAGGCAGACGGGCGAATTTACAGGGAATATTTACCGGCCAACGGATATAGGCGCGGAGCTGGATTTTTTCGAGCTTGTCGGTATGCTCCAAAATAGCTACGAGGTGCCCTTCCTTTCGCTTTAGGTCTATAACCTTGGTCGTTACTATATATCTTCCGTCGTTGGGGCGGAGGAAAGAAATTATTATTTCATCGCCGGGTTTCAAATTGTGGGGTTCACCCTTTATAAAGCTTACCGCCCAATACTCTTCGTTATTCTCTATAACGGCACCGTCGTATTCCTCGTCCCCTATTAGAATCTTTACCGGTTGGTATATGTCTATATCCAAAGTCGTGGCAAGCGGGACGAATTCTGGAACTTTCGTAAAGCCCAATTTCGTCCTTATGCGGTGAATTAATTCCAAATCTTTGGTTCCGTGTTTCTTGATATAGCGGAATATGAGCTTCTGAAAGGAACCGTAGCTGGTTAAAAGGAGATTTGGTTCTACTTTAAACTCCCTCGCAAGGTTCCACAAAAACTCCGCCTCTTCCGGCTCCAAGTTGTAGGAAGTGAGGGCTATTTTAAAAAAAGCCTTCTTTTGGAGGTATTCCTTGTATTTTTTAAAACCCCAGTAAGGAAGAACTATAAAAAAAATAACGAAAAAAATAATAACCAAAATAGCTAAAAAAACTTCTTCGGGAGAGGGAGCCCTTGTCGCTATTTTTGAAGCTTCCCTAAAAACCTCAAACCTCGAAGGTTCCATAAAAGATAAACTTAACCGAGGTGGGCAAGTATCATCTGTTTAATCATTTCCTTGGGTTGGACACCTATTCTGGTATCCACAACTTCCCCATTTTTAAACAACATCAGGGTGGGAATAGCCCTTATACCGTATCTAATGGCGATATTGGGATTTTCATCGGTATTTAGTTTTCCAACCTTTACCTGGTCTCCCAACTCCTCGGCTAGTTCCTCAATAATGGGAGCTATCATCCTACAAGGACCGCACCAAGGAGCCCAAAAGTCAACCAATACCGGTTTATCGGAGTTTAAAACTTCTTGTTCCCAGTTCTGTTCGTTTAACTCGATTACCTTTCCCGCCATTTTTTCTAACCTCCTATATTAGGAATTTCTTATAAAAATATACGGAAGGGGTTTTTCCGTAACCTGTTCCCCCTTAGGGTTTGCTTAAGAATTTCCCAACCTCTCCTTGGCGTATTTCATCAAACCACCGGCGTTTAAAATAGCAGCCACCTCGGGGGGAATAGGTTTAAATTTAGCCTCCAACCCTTTGGTGAGATTTTTAATAATACCCTTTTCGAGGTCTACCTCTATTTCATCCCCTTGTTCGGTTTGGTCTATAAAATCTTCTGGAGCTTCCACTATGGGGAGACCTATATTTATCGCATTCCTATAAAAGATACGGGCGAACGATTTTGCCACAACAACGGGAACACCGGCGTACTTTATAGCCACCGGTGCGTGCTCACGGGAAGAACCGCACCCAAAGTTTTTCCCCGCAACAATAATATCACCTTCGGAGTGTTCCTTTGCAAATTCGGGGTGTTCACTATCCTCCATAACGTGACTTGCAAGCTCGTAGGGGTCGGATGTGTTCAAATAACGGGCGGGAATAATTTGGTCGGTATCCACATTATCCCCAAATTTCCAAACCTTTCCTCTGATAACCATAGGGTGATTATTTTAGGAAATTTGGATATAAAAGATTTGATAAAAAA
>CAZNBH010000123.1:0-3168 GCA_964571355.1 uncultured Aquifex sp. | reverse complement strand
CATACTAAAACCTTATGCAACACCTATGGGCTTTTTGGAGGAGCAACTATATAGAGAATGTGGATAAAATAGCCTCCGATTGTTTCCTTTGCGAGGCTGTAAAGCAACCACCCGAAAAGTTTAGGGAATACCTCGTTCTCCACAAAGGGGAAAATGCTTTCGTAATAATGAACCTATACCCCTACAACGGCGGGCATTTGATGGTATGCCCAATAAGGCACACCGACGACTTTACCTCCTTAACCGACGAAGAGATTTTGGAAATCAACAAATTGGTTCAAGCCTCCATTAGGGCTTTGAAAAAGACCATTTCCCCCCACGGGTTTAACGTCGGATGGAACCTCGGAAGGGTTGCCGGTGCGGGTCTTGAAGGGCATATCCATTGCCATATAGTCCCGAGGTGGAACGGGGACACCAATTTTATGCCCACCTTGGCGGGAACCAAAGTTATTTCCCAACACTTTTTGAGCCTCTACGACAAAATAAAACCCGCGTTGGACGAGGAAATCGAAAAACTCAAAAAGGGTTAAAAAAGGCTTTTTTGCCCCAAACCGGATTTTCTCAACTTTTCGAGTTCCCTTATTAGGCTTTTCATCTCGAGTTCCTCGAGGCGTTTCTTCAGTTTTTCAAAATCCATTTTTTGGATTTTTAAATCCTTGTCCTCCATCTTCAGGGGAACGTCGGTTTTCAGTTCCACCAGTTGGAGCCACTTTTTTAGCTCCTCCTTTCCCACCTTGGAGAGGTATTTTTTTACCGACGGCTTTAGGTTTTCCCAATTTTTCAATATTTCCCCCACGGTGGGGTATACCGATAGGATTTCCACCGCCCGTTTTGACCCTATTCCCTCCACCCCGGGGATGTTGTCGACCTTGTCCCCCACAAGTGCCAAGTAGGAGGGTATCTGATAGGGTTCCACTCCGAACTTTTCCTTTACCTTTTCGGGGGTTATCTCTTCCCCCGTGAGGGGGTTAACTATTTTCACCCCTTTTAGGGAGAGGAGTTGGGCCATATCCTTGTCGGGGGTGTAAATAACCACCTCCCAACCTTTGTCGGAAAACCTCTTGGCGAGGGTTGCTATAACGTCGTCGGCTTCGTAACCCTCGACTTCCAAAACGGGGATACCCAACAGTTTTACCAGTTCCTTTATTACCGGTATTTGCCTTTTTAGGTCGTCGGGGGTGGGTCGCCGTTGAGCTTTGTACTCCTTAAATAGGGTGCTCCTAAAGGTCTTTTTGGGGGCATCGAAAACAATCCCCGCGTAAGCGGGCTTTTTTTCCTTTAAAAAGGCGAGGAGCATCCTTAAAAAGCCGTAAACGGCACCGGTGGGAAATCCGTCCTTCGTCTTCAGCGGGGGTAAGGCGTAATAAGCCCTGTAAACGTAGGAGGAACCGTCGAAAAGGTACAGTTTTCCCATCAGTGGTTAAGAATTAAACCAATGCTTTTCCACGAAGTGCTCTTTTAAAAAGCTTTCCCATAGGGGTTTTTCCTTTGGGCTTACCCTTTGGAGGATTTCCTCGGGACTCCTTAACCCGTTGAGGTTGACTATTAAAACCTTTCCCTTCCCCCTCCCGTAGAGGTTCGCAAAATCGTAAACCGCCCCCACAACGGTGAGTTTTCCCTCCTCTATCCTACTTTTGTACCTCTTTAGGGAGAGTTCTACCTGCAAATGGATATTTTCTAAAACCGCCTCCTCAACTCTGTCGTGAAATCTTTTGAATTCCTTCCCCTTTAGCTTTTCCAATGCGGGGCAAAGCCCATTGAGCTCCCTTATGGTGGCGAAGGTTTCGTTCGTATAGTCCTGCAAGGCGGCGGTTATAGCCCCGCACCTCACGTGCCCGAGGATTATCAGGAGGGGGGTCTTTAAGTGAAATATCCCGTAATCGACCGACCCGAGGGAGTTGATTATCTGATTTCCTATATTCCTAACGGAGAAAATCTGATTTATCGGGTCTAAACCGAGCACCTCGGGTTGAACCCTCGAATCGGAACAGGTGACCAGGGTTATATAGGGTTCTTGCTTGGTCAAAAACCTCCGATAATAGGAGGGGTCGAGGTTTTCCCTATAAAGGTCCTGCTTTTCGAACAAGTCCTTTAAGAGGTTTAAATGCCCTACCATTAACGCTTATTCCATCACAAGGTGGGTTAGAAATTATTCTCTTTTTCAATGGTTGTAAAAAAACTTCTCCCCTACGGGGTTAAGGACTATTACCCCAAAGAGGTTGAAAGGCTAAAAACAATCCTCCAAAGGGTGGAGGAAGAGCTCACCCTATGGGGTTACGAGGAAATAAAACTCCCCCTTTTGGAGTATAGGGAACTTTTCGAAACCGCCTTGGGGAAGAAAATAAAGGACGGCTTTCCCATAGCCGACGGCGGTGAGGATTTAGCCCTCCGATACGACTTTACCCCCCAAATCTTGAGGTTTGTAATCCACCAAAAGGGTAAAAACTACCCCTTAAGGGTCTACTACAAAGGGGAAACCTTTAAAAAGTCTCGGGAACTGTGGGAGGAGATAAACGTAGGTTTCGAACTGGTGGGGGCAAAAAGTGTAGAAGCCGACGCCGAGGTTATCGCCATTATTTCCGAAATCCTAAACAGGTTGGGAGTAAAGGAGTACACCCTCGTGGTGGGGCATAGAAAGGTTTACGACCTACTCGTGGAAAACTTCGGAATAGAACCCGTTAAAAGGAAAAACTTTTCCCAACTCCCCCTATGGGCTTTGAAAAACTACGACCTCCTCGGGGAGGAGTGGAAAAACTTGGAGCTCCCCCAAGGGGTAAAAGAAGACCTAAAAACCCTCGCCGAGTTGCTAAAAACCTACACCGAAGGGAGGTTAAAGGTTCACTTTTCCCCCGTGTTGGAACCGGAGAGAAATTACTACTCGGGGGTGTTTTTTAAGTTTTTACACCCAAAAGGGGTCTTGGCAAGGGGCGGAAGGTATGACAACCTATTTAGGTCTTTCGGAAGGGAAATTCCCGCAACGGGAGGGGGAATAAAGGTTCAAAAACTCCTCGAGGTGTGCGAAATAAAGGTTTCCAAACCCAAAAAGGTTTATTTGATAGATACAACCCCCGATAAGGTGAAAAGTTGGAAACTCGCAAGGGAACTCCGCTCCCAAGGCTTTACCGTTGAAAGGGATATAGTGGAGCGAAGTGTTGAGGATTCGATAAA
>CAZNBH010000122.1:0-3176 GCA_964571355.1 uncultured Aquifex sp. | reverse complement strand
GCGGATACCAAGGTATGCCCTACGGTATCGTCGATAATTTGGGCATAAAAGTGGTGGTCACTCCTATAAACGCACAAACGGGGTCTATCGGGAGTTCCGAAAACTTTTTTCCTTATCCTTAGATGCCTTCTTTTCCTCTTTTGATGCCTATTTTTAACCTTACCAAGTTCCCTTTTTATGCTTATCAATTTAGGCATCTTCTCAACCTCCTAATTATTTCTTCTTAGCCGCCTTACCGGGTTTGAGTCTCAATACCTCATCGGCGTACCTAATACCTTTACCTTTGTAGGGGTCGGGTCTTCTGAAGTCCCTAATAATGGCGGCAACTTGACCCACGAGGTATTTGTCTATTCCCTCTACATGGATTTCGTCGATTTTCTTCTGCCTGTTGTTTACAACGGTTATTTTTACCCCTTCGGGGATTTCGTAATGTATGGGGTGGGAGTATCCGAGGTTTAGTTCCAAAGTTTTACCCTTTACCGCAGCCCTGTAACCCAATCCGTGGATTTCCAAAACAACCTTCCACCCTTCGGTAACACCCTTAATCATGTTGTTGATGAGGGCGCGGGTGGTTCCCCATAGGGCTCCTATTTTCCTTTTGGTTAGCTTATAGGTTTTGGGGTTAATCCCCTCTTTGGGTTTTACAAAAACCGCATCGTATTCCTTTCCGTCCTTGGGGTTTACCCACTTATCTATGTAAACCTCCATAGTGGGGTGGAATTTTTGTTGGAGTTCCCCTTTGGGGCCTTTTACTTTTACCACAACCCCGTCGTGTTCCTCTTTTATATCAACCTGAACCCCTTGAGGTATGGGAACGGGCATTTTTCCTAATCTCGACATCTCTCCACCTCCCGATTACCAAACGAAGCCTATAACTTCCCCGCCAACACCCAATTTACGGGCTTCTTTGTCGGTAATAACACCTTTGTCGGTCGACATTATTGCAACACCCAATCCCCTCTTAACGTAGGGAACGAGCCTTGCGGGGACGTATATCCTTCTACCGGGTTTGGAAACCTTTACGAGGTTCCTTATGGCGGGTTTGGTATTTCTGGGTCCCAAGTACTTTAGCCAAATCCTTAATTTGTATTGGGTTCCCTTTCTGTATTCGGGTCCGTCGAGGCGTTCCCAGTCCTTTATATAACCCTCCCTCTTCAGGAGGTCCAAAATTCTTTCCTTCAACTTGGAAGAGGGAACGTCTACGTAATCCTTCCTAACCAATTGGGCGTTTTTAATCGCGCTAAACATATCGGCGATGGGGTCGGTTATGCTCATTTTTCTCCTCCGTAATTTTTTAGGTCGGCAGTTGGACGGCTACGGGTCCGTCCCTTACCGACCTAAATTTTTTAAAGGCTTACCAGCTTGCCTTTTTAACCCCGGGCAATTCACCCCTTAGGGCGTATTCCCTAAAGCAAATCCTGCACATACCGAAGTATCTTCTGTAAGCGCGGGGTCTACCGCAAACGGGGCACCTTTTGTGCAATCTGGTTGTAAACTTGGGCGGTTTTTCTAGCTCTTTAATTTTCTTACTTAGGCAGGGCATATTTTACCTCCTTTACAAATTTAAGTAGCCCTTATGGGCAGTCCCAACAACGATAGGAGCCAATAGGCTTCCTCGTCGGTTTCGGCGGTGGTGTGGATGTTTATATCCATACCCCTTATACGGTCAACCTTGTCGTAATCGATTTCGGGGAAAACTATTTGCTCGGCTATACCGAAGGAGTAGTTACCCCTTCCGTCGAAGCTTCTGGGGTTTAAGCCTTTGAAGTCCTTAACACGGGGTAGGGCTACCGAAATAACCTTGTCGAGGAAGTCCCACATCCTCTCCTTTCTCAAGGTAACCCTTGCACCGATGGGCATACCTTTACGGAGTTTGAAGCCCGCTTCCGACTTTTTAGCCCTTCTGAGTTGGGGTTTTTGACCGGTGATAGCCATTAGGTCTTCCATAGCCCTCTCTATTTGCCTTACGTCCTGAACCGCCTCACCGACACCCATGTTGACGGTGATCTTTACAATTTTGGGGACCTGCATAGGGTTTTTGTAACCGAACTTTTTGACCAACAAGGGAACGACTTCTTCCTTGTATTTCTTGTAAAGTCTGGGAACGTATTTTTCTTCCGCCATTGTCCTTTACCCCTCTTATTTCTTAATAGGTTTTTTGCTTACTACGTCCAAGCGGGTTCCGCTCTTTTTGGCAACCCTGTACTTGACGAGATAACCGTTTTCCTCGACTATTTCAAAACCTACACGGGTGGGCTTTCCGGTTTTGGGGTCTACAAGCATAACGTTGGATACATCTATGGGTGCTTCGAATTCAATAATTCCACCTTCCGATACCTGGGTAGCCCTTACGTGCTTTTTCCTCAAGTTGACGCCTTCTACTACGACCCTAACCTTGGTTCTTATAACTTCACCCTTTTTGTTTCTCTCGTATTTTTTTACCACCTTGAGGACTTTACCCTGTTTCCCTTTGTCCCTACCCCTTACAACTACAACGGTATCGCCGACCTTTATTTTTGCAGCCATCGGTTATCCCCCTTAAATAACTTCGGGTGCTAGAGAGGCTATTTTGGTAAACCCTTTGTTTCTAACTTCCCTTGCGATGGGTCCCAAAATACGGGTTCCCAAGGGCTCCCCGTATTGGTTTAGGAGCACTACAGCGTTATCGTCGAATTTTACATAGCTCCCGTCGGGTCTTCTAACCTCTTTAGCGGTTCTAACAACAACCGCCCTGTAGATTTTTCCCTTTTTGGCGTTTCCATCGGGGGTAGCCTGTTTTACGGTAACCGTAATAACATCCCCGAGGGTGGCGTATTTTTTCCTCGCCCCTCCGGGGATACCTATACACTGAACCTTTTTAGCCCCGGAGTTGTCGGCAACGTTGAGGTAGGTGTATCTTTGAATCATGGTTTTCCTCCCGCAAAATGTTTTATAATAACACAATCCGTTAGTTCGGAAAAAGACCCTAAGTAATTAAAAATCTTATAGGGGAGTTATTTTTCCGTTCCCGTCAATGGACAAATTAAATTCCCGCTACTTATAAAGGGGGAACTATATTAGGCTTTATCCCCGTTTGGGAAAATGAAGCAATTCATACCTCTAAAAGGTTAAAAACTTTCGGAGACCTCTTTCAGTTTTTCTAAAAGTTTTTCAAACGCTTTGTGGTTTTCCTTTAT
>CAZNBH010000121.1:0-3230 GCA_964571355.1 uncultured Aquifex sp. | reverse complement strand
TATTCAAAATATTTGGTGAAGAAAAAACAGAAACTTTAGGGGTTTAGGTTTTTCTTTCTCATCCTTATGTGGTGAGGGGTTACTTCGACCAATTCGTCGTCGTTTATGAATTCGAGGCACTGTTCGAGGGTCATCTTTCTGGGGGCTTCTATTTTTACAGCCTCGTCGGCGGTAGCCGCCCTCATGTTGGTCAGTTTCTTTTGACGGCAAACGTTAACCCAGAGGTCTTTGTCCCTGTTGTGCTCGCCGACAATCATACCGCGGTAAACCTCCGTTCCCGGTTCTACGAAAAATACCCCCCTATCCTCCAAACCTTTTAAGGCGTAGGCTGTAACCTTACCCTCCCTATCGGATACCAATGCTCCGTTTTGCCTATAGCGGATTTCCCCCTGCCAGGGAGCCCAACGGAGGAAGGATTTGTTCATAATTCCCTCACCTTTGGTTATGGTTAGGAATTCTTGGTTAAATCCTATTAGTCCCCTCGTGGGAACTTCGAAAACGAGTTTAACCCTACCCCCTTCGAGGGGAACCATATCCTTCATAGTTCCCTTCCTACGTCCGAGGGCTTCTATTATTGCACCGCTGTAGATTTCGGGAATATCCATAACCACCTCTTCAATGGGTTCGTGTAAAACCCCGTCTATTTCTTTGGTAATCACCTTGGGTTTGGAAACCTCAAATTCGTAGCCCTCCCTCCGCATTTGCTCTATCAATATGGCGAGCTGCAGCTCACCCCTTCCGCTCACCTTGAAGGCTTCGGTGCTTCCGGTAGGCTCCACCCTTATAGCCAAATTTGTTAAGGTTTCCTTTTCGAGCCTTTCCTTTAGGTGTCTCGAGGTAACGAATTTCCCCTCCCTTCCCGCAAAGGGGGACTTGTTTACCGAGAAAATCATCGAAATGGTTGGCTCTTCCACCTCTATAGGCGGTAGGGGAACGGGATTTTCGGGAATGGAAACGGTATCCCCTATTTCGGCGTTTTCAAAACCGGCAAAGGCTACTATTTCCCCTACGGGGGCTTCCTCCACCTCCTTCCTACCGATACCTTCGTAAACGAATAACTTTTGCACCTTTCCCCTTACTTGGGTTCCGTCCTTTTTGAGTAAAACCACCTCCTGTCCCTTTTTGAGAGAACCGCTAAAGAGTTTTCCTATGGTTAACCTACCCACGTAGGGGTCGTAGTCGAGCGATGAAACCAACAATTGGACCGTATCTTTTCTTAACTCCTTCGGGGGTGGAACGTGTTTAACAATGGTCTCAAAAAGGGGTCTTAAATCTTTCCCTTCCTCTTCGAGGGAGTATTTTGCTATCCCCTCCCTCCCTATGGCGTACAAAACGGGAACCTCTAAAAGGCTCTCGTCCTCCCCGAGTTCCAATAGGAGGTCGTAAACTTCCTCTACCACCTCCTCGGGTCTTGCGTTTGCCTTGTCGATTTTGTTTATGACAATTATCGGTTTAAGACCTTGTTCGAGGGCTTTTTTTAGAACGAAGCGGGTTTGGGGCATGGGTCCCTCGGCGGCGTCGACGAGCAATAGCGCCCCGTCGACCATTCTTAAAACCCTTTCGACCTCGGCGGAAAAATCGGAGTGACCGGGGGTGTCGACTATGTTGATTTTGGTATTCCCGTACCAAACGGAGGCTATCTTTGCCATTATGGTTATTCCCCGTTCCCTTTCGAGGTCGAGGTTGTCCAAAATAAGTTCGCCCACCTCTTGGTTTTCCCTAAATAGCCCCGATTGCTTAAGCATATTGTCGACGAGGGTTGTCTTTCCGTGGTCGACGTGGGCAATGATTGCAATGTTTCGAATTTCGTATTTTTCCATAAAGGGGAGAATTTTCAACAGAAACCCGAAAGGGGAAATAAAGTTGGTTGGAAAACGGGAAAGGGAAATTAATCTTCGCTGCTACCGAAGAGGGAAAGGAGGATTTCCAAAAGGCTTATAAAAATATCGTAAAAGAGTATGAATACACCGACCGATTCCCAGAGGGCAATCCTATCGAGAACCTCGGGGTTGTCGCCAACCATTTGCTCGATGGCGTCGAGTTGGTTGAGGGTTATAAACAGTGCCGCAACCGCCCAAACGAGGAATACCACTGCAATGATAAGCCCGAGGATTCCCGACTTTAGGAAAAGGTTAATAATGCTCGCAACAAAGGCAGCTATACCGACGATAATGAGGAACTTGACCACCGCCTGCGCTTTATCCTCGGAGATGTTTACGGTTCTTGCGGCAAAAACGGTAGCACCACCTATTAGGAAGGTGGTAACCAATGCCCCGAGGAGAATTGACATTTTGTAATAAGCCACGTAGTGAATGAGTAACGAGCTGATAGCCGCCAATGCGAAGGATGTAAAAACTCCGTAGGCGTAAAGTAGTCCCTTGGAGGCGTTGAGGGGGTCCCTGATTAAAAAGCTACCACCCATAACCATTAGGGCGAGGATTACCGAAATGACGGGGTTGCCGAATAGCCTGTCGAGACCCGTTCCGATAAGGAACGCAACAAACAGACCGTACAAAACGGTCCACAGGGCGGTGTAATTCATAGTCCTAACGAATAGGGACTGCTTTACCGCCGCCGCTACCTGTTGGGGATTTTGGTTCCACATCATCATACCTCGCAAATTATAGGAATTTGAAAGGAAAGGACAAGTATGAAGGAAGGTAGAAAAAAGGTTAGGAGCTATTAAGCGTTGGCGGTTTCGGGTTCTTTAACCTCAACCTCTACAATATCGCTCTCCCAAAGACCGTGCTTGGTGCAGTAGGACATTGCGTGGAGTTGGAGTTTGTTCTTCATGGGAACTATGTAGAAGTCAACCTCAACCTGGTCTTTTTGGTTTCCGAGCATTTCGGGCTGAATTTGAACGTGACCCAATAGGGTATTTCCGTCCCATAGCTGAACGTAGGCGATGTAGTGGTCGTGGTCCATGGGGTGGGCGTAGTCCTTACCCACTTTTACCTTTACCTTTAGCTTTTGACCTTTAACGGCTTCACCCTCTACATAAACAAAGGGGGAGTGCCTATCAACGTAGTCAACCTTTGCCTCGGTTTTAGCGGTTTGAATTAATTCGCTATACCTGTTTATTTTGGGCATTTTACCCACCTCCTAAAGTTGGTTTGATTTCTAACTTAATCCTGCAAAAGATTTTTAAAAATGAGAATTGTCAAACCTTAGGAAGGACTAACGTTTTCCGAACAACAAAAGGATTAGATTTATCGCCAACGTCAAAAGGA
>CAZNBH010000120.1:0-3245 GCA_964571355.1 uncultured Aquifex sp. | reverse complement strand
TTTCTCAACTTGTCCAAAAGGAATTCCATAGCTTCGACGGGGTCCATTGTGGAGAGGAATTTTCTCAATACCCAAATCTTTTGAAGTTCCCAAGGTTCGAGGAGTAGTTCCTCCTTTCTCGTTCCCGATTTTTCTATGTTTATAGCGGGGAATACCCTGCGTTCGTATAGCCGTCTATCGAGGTGGATTTCCATGTTACCGGTTCCCTTGAACTCTTCATAAATAACGTCGTCCATCCTCGAACCGGTTTCTATCAAGGCGGTTGCAAGAATGGTTAAACTACCTCCTCCCTCGATATTTCTGGCCGCACCGAAGAACTTTTTCGGTCTTAGGAAGGCGTTGGCTTCGATACCACCCGATAGAACCCTTCCACTTGGAGGGGTTACGGCGTTGGAAGCCCTGGTTAACCTTGTAAGCGAGTCGAGGAGGATAACGACATCTTTACCCATTTCCACCATTCGTTTTGCCCTTTCTATCATCAGCTCGGCAACGTGCATATGTTTTTCGGGAGGCTCGTCAAAGGTCGAAGCTATTACCTCTGCACCGTCCCCGACGATTCTTTTCATTTCGGTAACCTCTTCGGGGCGTTCGTCGATTAGGAGAATCATTAAGTGGACTTCGGGGTGATTCCTTATTATGGCGGTGGCTATCTTTTGAAGAAGGGTTGTTTTACCCGCCTTGGGCGGCGCAACTATCAACCCCCTTTGACCTTTACCTATTGGCGCTATCAGGCTAACCACGCGGGTCGACAACTCCGATGGGTCGTATTCGAGGTTAAACCTCTCGGTGGGATGGTAGGGGGTGAGTTTTTCGAATAGAGGTCTCCTCTTAGCCTCGTAAGGGGGAATACCGTTGACCGATTCTACCCTTATAAGGGCTTGGTATTTTTCGTTTTCCCTCGGGGGTCTTGCAAAACCAATTATTTCGTCCCCGCTGCGGAGACCGAGTTTTTTTATCAAATTCGGGGGTACATAGGTATCCTGGGGCGATGGGGCGTAGTAATTCTCCGCGTATCTTAAAAATCCGTACCCTTCGGGTCTTATATCCAAAACCCCTTCCACGAAGCGGAGACCGTGTTTTTCAGCCTCCTTTTCGAGGATTTTCTTTATGAGTTCACCCTTTTTAAGTCCCTTAACCTTGGAAAGACCTAATTCTTTTCCAAGCTTTTGGAGTTCCGCCAAGGTTTTTTCCATTAGCTGGGGATAGGTGTATTCCAACTGCAGGGTAGGTTTTTTCTTTTCCTCCTTTTGTTCGGTTGCTTCGGTATTACCTTCGGAGGATTCGTTATTTTTTGCCTCCTCCTCGGCGGTTTGTTCGTTTTTATTCTCAACTTCGGCGGTTTCCTTTATTTCCTCTTCCTTTTTTAGTTCTTCTCCCATCTTTTACCTCCAAAAGGTGTTTTATTTCCCGATGCAGAAAGTGGAAAAGATTTGACCTAAAACATCCTCGGTGGTCACCTCACCGATTATTTCGCCCAAGGCATCGGAAGCCTCCCTAATGTCGAGCATCAAAATTTCGGGCGAATAAAATTCACCCTCCCTTAGGTATTTGAGGGCGTTCTCGAGGGCTTTTTTTGCCCTTTTTAAGAGCTCCTCGTGCCTTACCGATATATAAATATTGCCGCCTTCGGCGGTTTGAACACCCGCCACTTCCAAAATGGCGTCGGCAAGTTTCTCTATTCCTTCCCCCGTTTTAGCGGAGACCTCCACCACTCTTTCCGCCTTTAGGGGTAATTGAGAAAGGTCGAGTTTCCTACCGAGGTCTATTTTGTTTAAAACCACTATGGTGGGTTTTTTTACCCCTTCCACCAAACGGGCGAGTTTTAAGTCCTCCTCGGAAGGTTTTTCTTTAGAAGCGTCCAACACGAAGAGGACCACATCGGCTTCCTTCAACTTTTGAAGGGAGCGTTCCACACCTATCCTCTCCACGAGGTCGGAGGTTTCCCTAATCCCCGCGGTGTCTATAAGGTTTATGGGTATCCCCTTAAGGTTTACCGTTTCCTCGATGTAATCCCTCGTTGTACCCGCTATGTCGGTAACTATTGCCCTTTCCTCGCCGAGTAGCCTGTTGAAAAGGGAGGATTTTCCCACATTCGGTCTTCCCACTATTGCGAGTTTTATCCCCTGTCGGATTGCCTTACCGGTTTTTGCCGTTTGAAGGAGTTTATCGACCCTTTGAAGGATTTTTTCCAGTCTTTTTTCGAGGTCTTCCTTTTCTATGGTGGGTATATCCTCCTCTTCAAACTCTATAGAACTTTCCACCAATGCGTGGAGCATTAACAGCTCTTCCCTTAAGGGTTTTATTTCCCGCGACAAAGCCCCCCTAAGTTGGTTTAAGGCCAATTTTCTCGCCAATTCGGTTTTAGCGGAGATTAACTCGGCAACCGCCTCCGCCTGGGTAAGGTCGAGTTTTCCGTTTAAGAAAGCCCTTTTCGTGAACTCACCCGGTTCGGCGAGCCTTGCCCCTTCCTCGAGGATTCGGTTTAAAACCTCCTTGAGTATCAAAGGGTTGCCGTGGAGGTTTATCTCAACCATATCCTCACCGGTGTAAGAGTGGGGGGCTTTGTAGTAGATAACCACCGCCTCGTCTATTGGCTCGCCGTTTTTATTCACTATGTAGCCGTAATGGGCGTAGCGGGGCTTTATCTTTCCCGAAGGGCTTTTAAATATTTTTTTCAAAATTTCCAAGCTTTTTTCCCCACTCAAGCGGACGATTCCTATGGCGCTTTCCCCGTAAGGCGTGGCTATAGCCGCTATGGTGTCCCTCTTTTTTACCATTTTGCGACTATTATTTAATTCCCTTTTTCTTCCCCTTTCTGGGCCAAAGCATCAAAATTAATCCGACCACGAAAAGGATTATTGGATAGGCTACCGCCAATGTATGAAACCAGTCCCTGCTTTGCTCCATGATTTACTCCATTTTGGAATTCTCCAAGGGATTTTTTTTGAGTAAGTGGTGCCGGAGGCGGGAGTCGAACCCGCACGGGCGCGAGGCCCAGGGGATTTTGAATCCCCCGCGTCTGCCAGTTCCGCCACTCCGGCTAAGCTTTGGAGGTAAATCCAAAAAAGGAATTTTATAAAAAGAACCTCAAGGTGTCAAGGGGAAAAAGCAAAGCCCCCTTAAGAGGTTTGAGTTTCCTCGCCTTCGGCGGTTTCTTCACCCTCGGTTTGTTCCTCTTCGGGTTCGAGAACAACCACAACAACCTCGTCGGGGTTATCCATTATCTTGGTTCCCTCGGGAACGGG
>CAZNBH010000119.1:0-3248 GCA_964571355.1 uncultured Aquifex sp. | reverse complement strand
TTGTCCACCACTCCAAGCCCCGCTTTAGCCCTCTCCTTGAGTTCCCTGATTTGTTCGAGGGCTTCCCTCATAGGTTTCTCTTCCCTGAATATTCCCACCTTTGATGCCATTACATTCCCGAGTTCCCTCCTTAGGTCTCCGAGTTTTTCCTTCGGTTCCTTCGAAAGGAGCCCTTTAATAAATTCCTCGTCCCGTTTTACGTATTCGGTTCCATCGGTGGGTAGGTGTTCTACACCCGCAACGTAGTCGGCGGCGTGTTCGGCGGTAATTTTCCCGAAAACCAGAATGTCGAGCAACGAATTTCCGCCCAGACGGTTTGCACCGTGAACCGATATGCAAGCCGCTTCGCCGGCGGCATAAAGCCCTTTAATTTCGGTTTGTCCGTATTTGTCGGTGTCTATTCCACCCATCGAGTAGTGGGCGGTGGGTCTTATGGGAATAGGTTCCTTTACGGGGTCTACCCCTTCGTAAACCCTCGCGTGCTCCACCGTTTGGGGAAGTCTTTCCATTAACTTTTCCTCGCCCAGGTGGCGTAGGTCGAGGCATATGTAATCGCCCTCGGGACCGCAACCCCTTCCTTCGAGGATTTCCCTCTCTATTGCACGGGCTACTATATCCCTCGGGGCCAGCTCCATTTTCTCGGGGGCGTAGCGTTTCATAAACCTCTCGCCGTCCTTGTTAATTAAATAACCACCTTCTCCCCTTGCACCCTCGGTTATGAGTATTCCGGTTTTCCTAAGCCCGGTGGGGTGAAATTGGATAAATTCCATATCCTTTAAGGGAAGTCCGGCCCTTAAAACCGCGGCGGTTCCGTCCCCGGTATTGCCGAGGGCATTGGAAGTCCTATTCCAATACATACGGGCGTGTCCGCCGGTGGCGAGTATCACCGCTTTAGCCTTGATAAAGTGGACCCCCCCGTTCCTTATATCCCAAGCGGTTACACCCAAAACCCTTTCCCCGTTGTGGATTATGTTCAAAAGAAACCACTCGTTGAGGAACTCGACCCCTTGTCTAAGACTTTGGTCGTAAAGGGTATGGAGTATTACAAGACCGGTTCTATCGGCGGCGTAACAGGTTCTCGGGAAGGATGCACCACCGAAGGGTCTTTGGGCTATTCTCCCGTCGGGCAACCTCGAAAAGGGAACCCCGCGGTGTTCCAAATCGTAGATTATTTGGGGTCCCATTTGGGTCATTATTTCGACCGCATCCTGGTCCGCCAAGTAGTCGGAACCCTTCACCGTATCGAAGGCGTGCTTTTCGGGGTTATCCTCGGCAACGTTCGCCAAGGCGGCGTTTATCCCTCCCTCGGCGGCACCGGTGTGGGAACGGACGGGGTAAACCTTGGAGAGAACACCTACCTTTATATTGGGATTTTGGGAAGCCCACAGGGCGGCGTACAGACCGGCTCCGCCGGCACCGACGATAAGAATATCGTATTCGAGCATAGGCAAAAAACCTCCCCTTGTGTTTTTTAGTTCCAGTAATCCCCAAAATGTTAACAGCTACGGGTTTCCTAAAAAAGGGTATTTGCAATTATAGAAAACCCGTCGGAGGATAAGCAATTATCAAATACTTTCCCCTTTGTGGTTAAAGTTGAATGTCAAACTTTGCGGGGTTTTAAGATAAAACCTTATGTCGAATAGACCCTATACGATAATCACCTCCGAGGTTACGGTCGACGGAAAACTGACCCTCTATAGGGGAGCCTCCTCGAAGGAACTAATGACCTTGATGGATATGGAAGCCTACAAGTACCTCCACCAAATTAGGGCAAAGGTCGACGCCATAATGGTGGGTTGCGAAACGGTGAGAACCGACAACCCTTCCCTAACCGTTAGATATGTCGAGGGAAAAAACCCCATTAGGGTAATACCCTGCGGGAGCGGCAATATACCGCTCGACGCCAATATCTTTTCCGACGACGCCCCCACCTGGATATTGACCACCCCGAGGATGCCCGAGGAGACCAAAAAAGCTATAGAGGAAAAGGGTCACAAAGTTTTTGTATTCCCCGAAGGGCATCTCGATTTTAAAAAGGTTTGGGAATTTTTGTGGGAGCAAGGTATAAGGAGCATCCTCGTCGAGGGGGGCTCTTACGTGAACTGGCAACTCGTTAAAAACCATTTGGTGGACGAAATAAGGCTAATCCACCTCCCCGTGGTGGTGGGTGGTGAAGATATCCCCACCTTGGTGGGGGGTGAAGGTTTTAAGTCCCTTTCAAAGTTGTTGCACTTGAGACTCCGCGCCCACTTTGTGAGGGGGAGGCAACTTATCACCGAGTGGGAGGTTATTAAGAGCAAACAATCCTAAAGGGGTTTTCCCCTTAAAATCCCCCTTATTTGTGGAATGGAAACCTTGGCTATCTTGGGGTCAACCGGCTCCATAGGAACCCAAACGTTGGACATAATTCGAAAGTTCCCCAAAAGGTTTTCCGTTCAAATACTTTCCGCCAAAAGGGCTTCCGAAAAACTCCTTAGCCAGGTAAGGGAGTTTAAACCGAAATTCGTCCTAACGGAGGAAAAACCCTCAAAGAAATGGCTCTCGGGGTTGCCCCCTCATACAAAACACCTTATGGGGATAAAGGGGTTAAAGGAAGCCCTCAAAGAGGTTCAACCAAACAGGGTTGTAAACGCCATTAGCGGGATATACGGAATAGAACCCTCCTTCGAGGTGTTGGAAAATACAAAGTCCTTACTCCTTTTGGCGAACAAAGAAACGATAATAGCGGCGGGGGAACTATTAAAACCCCACCTCGGGAGGATTATCCCGGTCGATAGCGAACACAACGCGTTATTTCAACTCCTCGAAAACCTAAAAAGGGAGGAGATAAAAAAGGTTTACCTCACCGCCTCGGGGGGACCCTTTAGGGGAAAAAAAAGGGAGGAACTAAAGGGGGTATCGGTAGAGGAGGCTCTAAAACACCCCCGTTGGCAAATGGGGAAAAAGATTACCGTCGACAGTGCAACCCTTATGAACAAAGGTTTTGAGGTTATAGAGGCTCACTATCTGTTTAATATCCCCTTTAAGGATATAGAGGTCTTGGTTCACCCCCAAAGTGTGGTTCACGGATTGGTGGAAACCGTTGATGGGAACATCTTTGCCCTTCTATCCCCCACCGATATGCGTTTCCCCATACAGCACGCCCTGTTTTATCCGGAAAGGTTCCCAACCCCCTTAAGGGGTCTCGATTTGTTCAACCTAAAACTGGAGTTCGAAAAACCCGATACCGAAACCTTCGAGTGTTTAAA
>CAZNBH010000118.1:0-3255 GCA_964571355.1 uncultured Aquifex sp. | reverse complement strand
ACCTTCCAACCTTTTAAAGGTTTTTGGGAGAAAAGCAAAACCTCGTTTGGGTTAAACCTTTTTAAATCTTCCAATTTTCGGATTTGGTAAACCTTTTTACCCCAATAAAAGGGAAAATCTTTAAAGAAATACCCCAAGGTTACGAGTTTTTTGTTCCCGTAAGAGGTTTTTAATTCGGTTAATATCTCCTTGTAGGGGCGATACTTTTCCACCCACGGTAGTAGGGAAAAGACGAAAAAGTGGTATAAAGGAACTATTAAGATGATATTTCTCAGCATATCCCACTTGCTAAGGAGAAAGAAAACCGCAAGGGATAGGAGGAAAACCGCCAAAAAGCTGGTTGCGCTCAAAAAGTTGAAAAAGTACAAAACACCCCCCGCAAGGGGCACGAATATTAACAAGTTGAAATAATTCAAGCCCGCTAACGCGGGGTGTTTTTTGTTGTCGAGCCTCGAAACGAGGAGTGCCATGGCGGGAAAGGCCGGCAATATGTAAACGGGAATTTTCCCTTTGGCAAGGGTGAAAGCCCCCAAAACTCCGACAAACCACACAAAGGGAAAGAGCAACTTACGGTTTTCCCTTAGGCGGAACAAGAACCCTATTAGGGAATAGTAGAAATGAACCGAAAGGGGTAAAAATGCCCAAAGTATCACCACGAGGTAAAAGCTCCAATTCCAACCTTTTTGGGGATTAAAAGCCCTGTGTATAACCTCCGATTGGAAAACCTTTATAAACAGTTCCCCGTAGTGGGTGTAGGCGTAATAATACCACCCCAAAACGGGAATTGCGGAAAGCGTTCCTACCCCCAAAACGGGAAAGAAGGTTTTTAGGCTCCCTTTAAGGGTTTCCTCCTTCAAGAATACCTTTGCCAGGAGATATAAAACCGCTATTCCCCAGTAGAGGAATAGGAAGGGTATACCCTTCGTTAGGAGGGCGAGTGCTAAAAATACCCCCGAAAGGAGCAAGAAAAACAACTTTTTCCCATCGAGGTACAGGTGAAGGAAAATAAAGGCACCGGTGAGGAAGAATAAAAGCGGCATTTCGGGGGCATCGTAGCGCAATAGGGAAAAGAATTGGGTGGAGGCAAACAGGGCGATAGCCGCAAGCAATCCGAACCCCCATCCGAATAAATAACGCCCGTAAAAGAGGGTTAAAAGGGCGGTTCCCAAACCCGAGAGGAGGGGAACCAAACGGGTGGCAAACTCGTTTATTCCAAAAAGGGTGTAGGAAACGGCGGTAAGCCAGTAGGTGAGGGGTGGTTTTTCGAGTCTCGGCTCGTAGTTGTAGGTTAAGTCCAACCAGTTGCCCTTTTCGAGGATTTCCCTCGCCGTTTCGGCGTAAAAAGCCTCATTCGGTTGCCAGATATCGTTGACACCCAAGTTGGAGGCTCCTAATAATACCAGCAAGAGGAAAAGGAGGATTCTTAACACCATGAAGGTAAAAGTTAATAGGTTCCCAAAAATGGCCGCTTTGCAAAAGTTCCGCGCCCTAAAGCTCGGCTATCCTCCCGAAGTTGCAGAAGCCGTAGGGATAGCCGAGGCGGTCAAGTACGCCATCTTTAAAAATCTCCACACCCTAAAGCGGCAGGGAAAGGAAGAGGAAGCAGAAAAACTCGCCCCCGAATACGGTTCGGAAAAGGAAAAACTCGATTGGAAAACCTTTGAAGTCTTCAAACTAGCCGCTAAAAATGGTAAACCCTACGTGGGGGGAAGGGTATACACTTCGGAGGACTATAAAAGGAAAGTCCTCCTAAAGTGGGGGGATGAAGGTGGAAAACTCATAGAGGAATGGGCAAAAAGGATAATAGAGCAAACCCCCGAGGAGTTGTTAAAAAATGAACAAAAATTCTTCAACAAGGTTTGGAAACCCCACAGGGACGACCCCATAGAGGTTGAAATGGATTAAACCCTATCGTCCAACACCTCTATGCAGGGTAGGCTATTGCCCGATAGTAGTTCGAGGAAAGCCCCTCCGCCGGTGGAAACCCAGCTTATGGCGTTGTAAACCCCGGCTTTGTGAATAGCGTAGTCGGTATCGCCACCTCCGGCTATTGTTAAAGCCGGACTTTCGGCAACGAGCCTTGCTATACCAAAGGTTCCCTCCTTAAACCTTTCGAGTTCGAAAACCCCCATAGGACCGTTCCAAATTATGGTTTGGGCGTCCGATAAAATTTCCTCGGCGAGCTTTAGGGATGCGGGACCTATATCCAATCCCATCCATCCTTCGGGGATTTCCTGCCAAGCTACAAGTTTGGTGGGGGTATTGTCGGAAACCTCCTTCCCTATCAGGAAGTCCACCGGTAGGTACAGCTTTACGTCGAGCTTTTTGGCTATGTCTATGATGTCGCGGGCGGTTTCTATTAAATCGTCCTCCACCAAAGAGCTACCAACGTTGTAGCCCAATGCCTTTAGGAAGGTGAACGCCATAGCACCCCCTATAAAGAGCTTGTCCACCCTCTTTAGGAGGTTTTTGATTACCGCCAGTTTGGAAGAAACCTTAGCCCCTCCGAGTATCGCCACAACCGGTCTTTGGGGATTTACCAACGCCTTGGTGAAGTAGGTAATCTCCTTTTCGAGCAAAAAGCCCATAACGGCGGGTTTCAAAATTTGAGGTACTACGTAGGTAGAGGCGTGCTTTCTGTGGCAGGTTCCAAAGGCGTCCCCAACGTAGACCTCTCCCAACTTCGCCAACGCTTTGGCAAATTCCACATCACCCTTGGTTTCACCTTTGTGGAAGCGGAGGTTTTCGAGGAGTATTACATCCCCCGGTTTGGCGTTGAAAACGATTTGCTCCACCTCTTCCCCGACGCAGTCGGGCGCGAATTTAACCTCTTGACCTATCAGACGTGAAAGCCTCTTGGCAACCGGCTTTAGGGAATACCTTTCGTCCCTCTCCTTGGGTCTTCCGAGGTGGGACATGAGAACAACCACCGCATTCTGGTCGAGGAGGTACTCTATAGTGGGTAGGGCGGCTCTAATCCTTAAGTCGTCTACAATGTTCCCCTGCTCATCAATGGGAACGTTGAAATCCACCCTTACGAGGACCCTTTTGTTTCTAACGTCCACATCGCGGAGGGTTTTCTTGGTTAACATAAAATGTGGGATTTTATAGAAACCCCATAAAGGTGGTGAAAAGAAAAATCCCAACGGAGGATTTTGAAAAATCACCCCTTTACCTTCAGTTTTTCTATTTTTAGAACCTCCCAGTAGAGGTCTTTTAAAACCTCTATGTAGTGTTCCTCGCCCCGTTCGATTT
>CAZNBH010000117.1:0-3258 GCA_964571355.1 uncultured Aquifex sp. | reverse complement strand
ATAGGTTTTTATCTTAAAGGTCTTGATGCTTCCAACCGAGGTAGTCCATAACGCTCCTAACATCTTTATCGCCCCTTCCCGATAGGTTTACCACAACCACGCCGTCCTTTCCTATTTCTTTTGCGATTTCAACCGCCTTTATTACGGCGTGGGAGCTCTCGAGGGCGGGGATTATACCCTCCGTTTTGGAGAGGAGTTTAAAACCTTCGAGGGCTTCCTCGTCGGTTGCCCCTATATACTCCGCCCTACCGGTTTCCTTGAGCCACGAGTGCTCGGGACCCACCCCCGGGTAGTCGAGCCCCGCCGATATCGAGTGGGTAGGCTTTATTTGCCCCTCCTCATCCTGAAGGAAATAGCTCTTCATCCCGTGCAAAACGCCTACCGAACCCTTTATTAAGGAGGCCGCGTGCTCATCGGTATCGAGACCTCTACCGGCGGCTTCCACACCGATTAGTCGAACCTCCTTATCCTCCACAAAGGGGTAAAAAATCCCCATGGCGTTGGAACCGCCCCCTACGCATGCGACTATAGCGTCGGGAAGCCTCCCCTCCTTTTCGAGTATCTGTTTTTTCGTTTCCCTACCTATGACGCTCTGAAAATCCCGAACAATTTCCGGAAAGGGGTGGGGACCGACCACCGAGCCTATGATGTAGTGGGTATTTTCGACATTGGTAACCCAATCCCGAAGGGCTTCGTTTATCGCATCCTTCAAAGTCCTCGAACCCTTTTTAACCACAACGACCTTGGCGCCCAAAAGCTCCATTCGAAAGACGTTTAACGCCTGCCTCTTGGCGTCCTCTTCGCCCATATAGACCACGCACTCGAGTCCAAAAAGTGCCGCGGCGGTTGCCGTTGCCACCCCGTGCTGACCCGCTCCCGTTTCGGCTATAACCCTCCTCTTACCCATTTTTAGGGTTAGGAGGGCTTGTCCTATTGTGTTGTTTATCTTGTGGGCTCCCGTATGGTTTAAATCCTCCCTCTTTAGGTAAATCTTTGCCCCGCCGACGTATTTGGTCAGCCTTTCGGCAAAGTACAGCGGGGTAGGTCTACCGACGTATTCCCTGAGGTAGTATTCAAACTTTCTTTGAAATTCCCCGTCTTGTTTGGCTTTTTTATATTCCTTTTCGAGTTCTTCCAAGGCGTACATCAACGTTTCGGGGACAAACTTTCCCCCAAAATCTCCGAAATAGCCCCTATCATCGGGTAGGTTAGGCATAGGAAACCATTTTAGGGAGTTGTTTGTTAAAAAACCGACGCCCGCCTTCGGCGGGAATTTTCCCCCGTGTGGACTAAATTAAACCCCCTTGGAATGGAAAAGAAAAAGGTATTCAAAGACCGCCAGGAGTATTCGGAATATTTCAAAAAACTTATAGAACTCGAAAGGGAGGCGGAAAAGGAGTTCCACATAAGGGAGATAAAACTCCTAACCGGTAAGGAGAGGGAACAGAGGGGAAGGGCTATTTTGGGTTTAAAAGCATCCTATAAGGGAGAAATCGTAGGTGGCTATAAAGTCTACCGCTTCGGCAGACCCGATATGCCCGAAAACCATCAGATAAAGGTCGGGGATGTTGTTTTGGTATCTCGCACAAACCCCCTAAAGGAGGGTGTTGAGGGAACGGTATACGAAAAGGGGAAAAAATACCTCGATATAGCCTTTTCCGACCCCCCTCCCGACCTCACGAGGGGCTACTGGAGGGTCGACCTATTTGTCAACGATATCACCTTTAAGAGGATGAACGCCGCCTTAGACCGCTTCGAGGAGGGAAAAACCGAATACCCCGAAAAGGTTGTTCTCGGAAAGGGGAAAGACCTAATAGAGGTAAAGGAGGAAGAAATAAAACCCTTTAACGGAAATCTCAACGAGTACCAAATAGAGGCGGTAAAAAAGGCATTGGGTAGCAATCCCCTCTTTTTAATCCACGGACCCCCCGGCACGGGTAAAACCACCACCCTCGTCGAAATAATAGAGCAGCTGGTAAAGGTGAAGAAAAAGCAGGTTTTGGCCACGGCGGATAGCAATACGGCGGTCGACAACCTCATGGAAAGGCTCATAAAGAGGGGTATAGACGTGGTACGATTGGGACACCCGGCGAGGGTTTCCAAGGAGCTAATAGAACACACGTTGGATTACAAGGTTCAACACGACCCCGAGTACGAAAAGGTAAAGGAAATAGAGAGGAAGATAGACGAAATAAAACAACAACAGGCGAACTATTTAAAGCCCACTCCGCAGTGGAGGAGGGGACTTTCCGATAAACAGATAATGGAATTAGCCCGTCAGAACAAAAAAACGCGGGGTATCAAGCTCTCCAAGTTAAAATCGATGGCAAAGTGGCTCGAACTCCAGGAGGAGATAAAAAAACTTATAGAGGAAAGGAAGAAGGTGGAAAACCGTATAGTGGATAAAATCCTTTCAAACTCCCAGGTAGTTTTGGCCACCAATTCCACCAGTGGGAACGAATTCCTCGAAAACCGAACCTTTGAAGTGTTGGTATTGGACGAGGCTTCCCAAGCCACCGAACCCTCGGCTTTGATACCCCTTATAAAAACCAAAAAGGTAATAATGGCGGGGGACCACAAACAGCTACCGCCTACCGTTTTACACCCCGATGCCAAACCGCTTTCCTATACCATGTTCGAAAGGTTTATAGACCTGTACCCTTGCGCGTCCTATATGCTCCGAATTCAGTACAGGATGAACGAACTTATAAAGGAGTTCCCCTCGGAGGAGTTTTATAACGGAGGTTTGATTTCCCACGAAAGTGTAAAGAACATAAAACTCTCCGATATAGTTAAAGAAAAAGTTGAAAACCCCGCTTTGGACGATACTCCAGTAGTCTTTATAGACACCTTGGGTAAATTTGCCGAGAAGACCCGCAGGGGGAGCTTTTCCAAATACAACCCCGAGGAGGGGAGGTTTGTAAAGTTCCTCGTGGAGGAACTGAAAAAAATGGGAATCCCCGCGGAGGATATAGGTGTTATTACCCCCTACAAGGATCACGAGGATTATTTAAAGCAACTTATCCCCGATGTGGAGGTTAAAACGGTCGACGGCTTCCAAGGTAGGGAAAAGGAGGTAATAATCATTTCCCTCGTGAGGAGCAACCCCGACCAGGAAATAGGCTTTTTGGAGGATTTAAGACGCCTCAACGTAGCCCTCACGAGGGCGAAGAGGAAATTAATCCTCGTAGGGGATGCGAAAACCCTTTCCACCCACCCGGTTTATAAACGCCTAATAGACCATATTAGGAATAAAGG
>CAZNBH010000116.1:0-3262 GCA_964571355.1 uncultured Aquifex sp. | reverse complement strand
TTGGCGTCGCAACTTTCCACAAGCCTTACACATCCACCGAAACGGGGGTTTGAGGTGCAACCTATGTAGGCGTATAGATTCCTTCCCAACCGCTTCGCGTAATCGGCGGTAATCAGCGCTCCGCTCTTTTCGGGTGCTTGAACCACCAAGGTGCCGAAAAACCCGTAATAGGCTATAAGGGCGTTCCTCTGCGGAAAGGTCCACTTCGACGCTCCGCTAAAGGGTGGAAATTGGGAGAGGATAAAGCCACCCTTTTGGAGAACTTCCTCCGCAAATCCCCTGTTTTTCTTTATATAGGTGTAAAGCCCTTCACCGACGATTACCCCCGTTTTCCCACCGACCGATAGGGCTCCTTTGTGGGCTTGGAGGTCTATCCCCATCGCCCCGCCCGAGATGACGGTATAACCCTCGGAGGCGAGGCTCGCCCCGAAGGAAAAGGCTTTCACCCTCCCGTCGAGGTCGGCGTTTCTCGTCCCGACGATGGAAAAACCCCTCGAGGGGTCGAAATTTCCCACAACGAACAGGGCGGGGAAGCTTATACCGAGATTTAAAACCTCCCCGGGGAACTCTTCATCGTAAAAGGGTATTACCTTCACGCGGTAGGTTTTTACAAATTCCTTTAGGAGTTTGAACTCCCTATTCCCCTCAAGGGACTTTAAGATTTCCTCCAACCTTTTGGGGGAGAGGTTTTCCCTTTCCGCGAAGAGTTTGAGCTTTTCCTCCAAGTTCCCCCCGAAGGTGCCAAAGGTTTCGTAAAACCTCTTTAGGAACTTAAAGCCTATTCCCCTTATGGTGTAGAGTTTTAAAAAGTTTTCCAGTTCGGGGTTCATCTTTTTACTCCACCGGCCACCCGCAACGGATTACCTCAACCTTTACGGGAATAACACCCTTCCTTATACCGCCCAAAGCCCTCATGGTTTTAGGGTATAGGTCGAAATCCCTCCCCTTTACGTAGGGTCCTCTGTCCAAAACCACGGCGTAAACGCTCCTTCCGTTTTCGAGGTTGGTAATCCTTACCAAAGTCCCGAAGGGCAAAACCTTGTTTGCCAAACCGAAGGTTTCCGGCTTGAAAGGTCTCCCCGATGCGGTCCACCTCCCGCTGTTATCCCCGTATCCGTACCATGATGCGTAGCCGTATTTAACCTTCCACGGGCAATAGGGTTTATTCTTCGAATATCCGCACCTCAAAACTACGACCTTTACCGGTTCTCCGTAATAAAAGTACCTCCTATAGGTTTTGGGAAGGCAAAGGGTATAACGCGCATCGTAGTAAGCGGCTACCTTTACCACCCTCCCGTTGGACTTTTCTATCGCTATAAGGCTCCCGTCCTGCACCTGATTGGACAAAACCCTTCGGGAGTTGCAAAATTCTACGTAGGCGCCAAAAACGGAATTACATTTCGCCTCCAGGCTTTGGGTGCTTAGAGATGGTATCCTCACGCAGGAACTGATGAATAGAATCCCCAAAAAGGTTAGGAGGAAAAATAGAACCCTCCCGAAGGAGCCTTGTCTACTTTCCATTATTCGGAACAAATTTTAACCGTTCCCCTTGTAGTAACCTGCTTTTCTAAGGGCTTCCTCCCTTTGGATACAGGTCGGACATTCCCCGCAGGGGGGTTCGGTTCCCCTATAACAGGAATAGGTTTTATCGTAGGGAACGCCGAGCTTCACCCCGAGGCGGGCTATATCCTCCTTGCTCATTCCCAAAAAGGGGGCGTAGATATGCATACGGCTTTTGGTCTTTGCCACGTAAACCGAACCGGCGTTTATAGCCGCCTCCGCCGCCGTTATAAATTCGGGGCGGCAATCCGGATAGGGAACATCCAACGCGTGCACCCCTATACCTATATAGGGGATTTCGTAGGCATCGGCGAAGGCGGAGGCTATCGCCAAAAAGGTTAAATTCCTCATCGGAACGGTCGTTATCGGGGGTTCGTTTTCGGGGTATTCCCCGCTGGGGACTTCGACACTTTCGTCGATGAGTGCCGAGCCCTTAATCTGACGGTAGTGGGGAACCTGGACTATAAAGTGCTCCTTTACCCCCGCTATGCGGGCTAACTCCTTTGCGTATTTTAGCTCCACCTTGTGCCTCTGTCCGTAGTCGAAGGATATGGCGTAAACCTCGTCGAACTCCTTTTTTGCCAACCAAAGGAGGGTTGCGCTATCCATTCCCCCCGAAAGGAGAACCAAAATCGACTTTTTTCCCATAAGGGGAAAAGATAGTTTTTAATGTCCCCCGAAGGAAGGAAGGTTTCCGTTTACCACCTCGCAAAGGTGCTCGGTTTTGAACCCCCCGAGGGGTGGAAAGAACTTTTTGTAAACCGCGTTTGTTCACCTGAAAATGTGGAAAATCCCTGTGCGGTAGTGGTTTCCGAAAAAAAACTCCTAAAGGAGCTAAAGGAGGAACCCACCCTTTTGGTGGTTAAAAAGGGTCTCTCTATCGAGGGTTTTAAAAATTCGGTGCTCCTCGAGGTGGAAAACCCCCGCCTTGCCTTGGCTATCCTGCTTAGGGAAATCTATCCCGAAACCCACCCGGTGGGGATTTCCCAAAAGGCTACCATCGGAAGGAACGTAAAAATTGGAAAGGACACCTACATAGGGGACTTCGTATATATAGGGAATAACACCTCTATAGGGGACAACGTAAAAATCTACCCCGGGTGTTATATAGGCGACAACGTCCAAATAGGGGATGACACCGTTATATTCCCCAATGCGGTGATTTTTTCCAACACCGTAATAGGTAAAAACGTGAGGATATACCCCGGTGCGGTGGTGGGAAAGGAAGGTTTTGGCTTTGCCTTTAACGGGAGAGAGCACGTTAGACTTCCCCACGTTGGAATTACCGTTGTAGAGGATAACGCCGAAATAGGGGCTAACAGTTGTGTAGACCGTGCCCTCCTCGAGCGAACGGTGGTAGGGGAGGGGACAAAGATAGACAACCTCGTGCAGGTAGCCCACAACAACAAACTCGGAAAGGGGGTAATACTCGTTTCCCAGGTGGGGCTCTCGGGAAGCGTCGAGGTGGGCGATTATTCGATATTGGCGGGTCAGGTGGGTGTAGCCGACCACGTGAAAATAGGCAAAGGTGTTACGGTGGTCGCCAAATCGGGGGTGACCAAAAACCTCGACGACGGCAAAGTTTACGGGGCAAACCTCCCCGCTGTGGAGTGGTCCAAATGGAAGAGGATTTATACCCTAATTTTGAAACTCCCCGAATTGTTCAAGATGGTTAAATCCCTAAAAAGGGGGTAGTTTTTTT
>CAZNBH010000115.1:0-3306 GCA_964571355.1 uncultured Aquifex sp. | reverse complement strand
TAGCCCAATGGGTGTTGATTTTTAAGGACTGCAAAAAGGAATTTTTGGAAAACTTAAAACCCCCCGAAGGGGATGAGGAGGATTAAACCGTTCCCTCCTCCCTTATTTCTTTTTTCGCCTTGAGGTATTCCTTCCTGGCGAGTAGGCGGTTTAAGGCGTCGACGTAAGCCTTTACACTCGCCTTTACTATGTCTATATCGCTCGCCCTACCGCTCGCCTTAACACCGTCGAGTTCTATAACAACCCTTGCCTCCGCCTGGGCATCGGTGTTGGGGGTAAGCGCCTTTATCGAGTAGTCTACGAATTTGGGATAGATTCCGGTCGCCTTTTGAATTGCCTTTATAGCGGCATCAACGGGACCGTTCCCCGTTTCGGTGGCTGTTTTTTCTTCCCCGTTGAAGACCACCTTAACGGTTGCCGTCGGTAGGATATTGTTCCCGGTTTGAACCTGTAGGTGTTCGAGTTTTAGATAATCCTCCCCGCTTTTGGTTCTAAATTGCTCGTAGATTAACGCCTCGAGGTCTTCCTCGTAAACTTCCTTCTTTTGGTCCGCCAAGGCTTTGAATTTCTCGAATAGGACGTTTAGGGTTGCCTCGTCCACCTCGTAGCCTAACTCCTTTAATTTCGCCTTTAAGGCGTGCCTACCGGAGTGCTTACCCAATACGATTTTGGACTTGGGAAAGCCCACATCCTCCGGCTTCATAATTTCGTAGGTTTCCCTCTTGGCTAAAACCCCGTGCTGGTGGATACCGCTCTCGTGGGCAAAGGCGTTATCCCCGACTATAGCCTTGTTGGGTTGAACGAATGTTCCCGTTATACGGCATAGCAACCTCGAGGTTTTGTACAGCTCGGGGGTGTTGACCTCGGTATAGAGACCTTTGAAGTGGTCCTTTCTCACCTTTAGAGCCATAACAACCTCTTCGAGGGCGGCGTTACCGGCTCTTTCCCCTATCCCGTTGATGGTGCACTCGACCTGCCTTGCCCCCGCCAAAACCGCCATTAGGGAGTTTGCGGTTGCCAATCCGAGGTCGTCGTGGCAGTGAACCGAAATAATAGCCTTGTCTATATTGGGAACGTTTTCCTTTATATCCCTAATAAGTTGATAGAACTCGTCCGGAATGGCGTAACCGACGGTGTCGGGGATGTTTATAACGGTAGCCCCCGCTTTTATAACCTCTTCGATAATTTTGTAAAGGAATTCCCTTTCGCTACGGGTGGCGTCCTCGCAGGAAAATTCCACGTCGTCGGTGAAATTCCTCGCGTATTTTACGGCTTTTACAGCCCTCTCCAACACCTCCTCCGGTTCCATTCGGAGCTTGTACTTCATGTGGATGGGAGAGGTGGCTATAAAGGTGTGGATTCTTTTCCTTTCGGCGGGTTCCAGTGCCGTAGCCGCCGCCTCTATATCCTTTTCCAACGCCCTCGCAAGAGAACAAATAACGGGACCTTTAACATTTTTGGCTATTAGATTGATAGCCTCCCAGTCCCCCTTCGATGCGGCGGCAAAACCCGCCTCTATTATATCGACGTTTAGGCGGGCTAACTGCTCCGCCATCTGCAATTTTTCCTGGGTGGTCATGGAAAAGCCGGGGGCTTGTTCCCCATCCCTCAAGGTGGTATCGAATATATAAACCTTTTCCCCCATATCGGTTTACCCCTCGAAACTTAACTTAAAAGTATAGGTTGTATTGCAATATGAACTTTGTTAGGATTTTGCAAAAAATTTGCAGAAACTTGGAAAGAAAAGGATTTAAGAACCGAACAACTTGTGGAGGCTGATAACCCTAACCCTACCTTCGGCGATATCCTCTATAGCTTTGAAGGTCAACTTTTTAAGTTCCCCCTTTCTCCCCTCGCGGATTATAAACTCGTTGTGCTCCTTTAAAAGTTGTTTTACCCTTTGAGCGGCGGCGTGAACGAGCTCGTACTTGGTTGAAACCTTTTTCAAAGCCTCCTCTATGGGAGGTCTTCCGCTCTCCTCAAACCTCTTTAGCATTGCAAATGCCCTCCTTTATAGCTTGTAAAATATCGGTTCCGAAATTTAAAACCCTATAGTTTTCGTTGTTAAAAACAAAAGCCGCCTTACGGCGGTTGGCTATCATAATAGATTTTATTTCCTCTACCGCCTGCTCCAATCGGTCGTTAACCACAACGTAGTCGAAATGCTTGGCGCAGGGGATTTCCTTTAAAGCCCAATTAAGCCTTTCTTCGAGTTCCTTTTCCCCCCTCTGGGAGAGCCTCCTCTTTAGCTCCTCGAAGGAAGGGGGAAGTAAAAATATGGAAACCGCATTGGGGAGGAGTTTTTTTACCCTAAAGGCACCTTGGACGTCGATTATTAGGAGGGCGTCCTTTCCTTGGGAGGTAATCCTTTCCACCTCGCTTTTAGGACTTCCGTAGTAGTACTTGTAAACCTTTGCCCATTCGAGGAAAAAACCTTCTTCGATTTTCCTCTTAAAGTCCTCCTCCGATAAAAAGTAGTAATCCACCCCGTGGGTTTCTCCCTCCCTCGGCTTCCTCGTGGTGGCGGTAATCACCCTTTCCAAAAAAGGGATTTCCTTTAAAAGGAGGTTCCCTATGGTGGTCTTTCCCGTTCCCGAAGGCGCGGAGAGTATATACACAAAACCTTTTGCCATTGTTAGGTATCGAAAATTTTAAAACACCTTTGGGTGGAAAAATTTATAGTTCCCCACGGGGAGATGTCAAATATTAAAAACCTATGAAGTACTTCACCGTAATAGTAGGAGGAGGTCCCGCCGGATTGGCGGCGGCGGCAACGTTGGCAAGCGCCAAAGGTCATCTCCCCTTTATGGAGGACAAAAAAATCCTCGTTGTGGACGAAGGTAACAGCGACCTAAACAGGGCTATGCTTAGAAACTTCCCCGCGGTGGATATAGGCGCATCGGGTCCCGAAGTCCTAAATCAAATGAAGGATAGGGTTTCCCAATTCGAAAACGTCGAGCTGACCGAGGGAAAGGTGGTCTCCATAACCGGGGAGGACGGAAACTTTAAGGTGAAAACCGAGGACGGGAGGGAATTCGAGGCGGAAAAAGTAATAATCGCAACCGGTTTTCACAAGTTCGATATAGAGGGTTTACCCTTTGAGGTTCTACCCCACGCCAAAGCCCCCCGTCCGGGGAAGGTGATGTTAAAGACCGATGAGAGGAAAAGGGTTTTCCCCGGCGTTTACGCCGCCGGTCTTATAGCGGGTGACCAGACCATGGTGGCTATAGCCATGGGCTCGGGAACCGAAGCGGCTTTAAACCTCCTCTCCGATGTGGCGGGCAAAACCGTTATTATCCACGATGT
>CAZNBH010000114.1:0-3308 GCA_964571355.1 uncultured Aquifex sp. | reverse complement strand
GGAACGGTAGCCTTCAAAGTTTTTCCTCCAAGGGAAAGCAAAGCTTCGTAGAAAAATCCCTTTGGGGTTAGCTTTTCTAACTTCACCCTTAGGGTGTTGGTTGTCCCCTTTTTAAAGGCTACCGTTTCTGGTCTAAAGCACACCTTTACTCTTTCCTTCGATGGGACTTTTTTTAAGTTTTTTGCCAACAATCGGGTATTTCCCACCTTTACCCAAACCCCTTCGGGGGTATTCTTTTCAACCGTTCCCACCAAGGTATTGGTTTCTACAAACCTTTCCACCTCGGGGTTCTGGGGGCAGTTGAAGAACCACTGGGTGGGGGAGTACTCGAGCATTTTTCCCCCTTTGAGGAATAGGACTTTATCGGCTAGTTCGAGGGCATCCACTGGGTCGTGGGTTATGTGCACCACCGTGGTGGAATGCCTCTTTACCACCTCCCCTATGAGGGTTCGGAGTTTTCCCTTGGTCTCCACGTCGAGGGCGGAAAAGGGTTCGTCCATCAGGAGGAGCTCGGGTTTTACGACCAACGCACGGGCTATGGCGACCCTTTGCTTTTCACCCCCGCTTAGAAGGTTTGGCTTTTTGTCGAGCAGGTGGTCAATACCGAGCTCCTCGGCAATTCTTAAAACCTCCCGCCGTAAGGCGGGCATTTTTCTTTTCCTCAAGCCGAAGGCTATATTTTCAAAGACCGTTAGATGGGGAAAGAGGAGGTAATCCTGATAAACGACCGCAAAACCCCTCCTCTCGGGGGGAAGGTCGGTTATATCCCTTCCGTTTAAAAGTATCCTGCCCCTTCGGGGTTTTCTAAAACCCGCCAAGGTCTCGAGGAGGGTCGTTTTCCCCGAACCGGAGGGTCCCAACACCGTTAGATGCTCCCCTCTTTCCACCTTAAAGGTGATTTCCCCGAGCTCGAAAGAACCCGCTTTCAGGTAAAGATTTTTTACCTCCAACATAGGTTAGAACCTCTCCCCTTCCCCTTGGGGTTTTAGCCTTTCGAACAAAACCAGGGTTAGGAACGATACGAGCATAAGAACAATCCCCATAACGGTAGCCCTTTCTATGTTCCCGTAGGAGATGTTTAGGAATATCCCCACCGGTAGGGTTTCGGTTTTCATATAGACACCCCCCGCGAAGACCAAAACCGCCCCGAAAGCCCCGAACGAACGGGCAAAGGCCACAACCAAAGCCGATAACAGCCCGTGCCGTGCCATCGGTAGAACGACCCTAAAAAAGGTTTCCAAAGGTGTATAACCCAACGAACGGGCCACAAATTCGTAACGTTTGTCTATCCCTAAAAAGGTCGTGTAGAGGATTTTTACCGCAAAGGGGAGGGATACGAATACCTCCGCAAGGAGGACCGCCTTTTTTGTAAAGACCACCTGGAGGTTTAAGGTTTTCAGAACCCCCGAGAGGGTATCGGAAAACAGAACCAACAGGAGGAGACCTATGAGGAGTTCGGGGAAAAACATCGGTAGGTCTATGAGGATTTTCAAAATCCCCTTTAGGGGGAATTCGAACCTCGCCAACCCGTAGGCGGTCGGTACAGCCAAAGCCATCACCACAAGGGTGGAAATCAAAGAGGTCCACAGGGTGAGCCAAAGGGCAAATCCCACCTCGCGGGTAAAAAGTTCCTTAAAAACCTCCAAGGGGTTTACCGATAAAAACAACGATAGGAAGGTTATGAAGAACAAAAACCCCACCCCGTAGGTTATCAGAACGGAGAGGAAGACCATAAGAGGTTAAAAATGCTATCCCTCCCTTTAAAGGGAAAAAGGGGCTATTCAGTTCCATGGGGAGGAAGGGAAAAGGAGCCTACCATTTGTAGTTATGGCTTTGGATACAAAAACGGAAAGGGTTTTGGAATACCTAAGAAAGGAATTCAACGGAAAGGTAAAAATAGACATCGTTGAAAGGGTTTTATACGAAAAGGACGCCACCGCCATACCTATAGAGACCAAAACCCCGCAGGCGGTAATCTTTCCCACCGATAAAAAGGAGGTCAAAAGGATTGTCGAAATCCTCTACAACGAGGGTATTCCTATGATACCCCGCGGGGCGGGGTCTTGCCTAACCGGCGGGGCGGTCGGCTACAGGGGGGACGAGGTCGTTATCTCCTTCGAAAAAATGAACAAGTTTTGGATAGACCTCGACAACGCCACCGTCGTAGCCCAGCCGGGGGTAATCACCTACGAACTCCAAAAGGCGGTTGAAAAGCACGGCTTGTTTTACCCCCCCGACCCATCGAGCTACAAGTTTTCCACCATAGGGGGGAATATCGCGGAAAATGCGGGGGGACCCCGTTGCGTTAAATACGGCGTTACGAGGGATTACGTCTTAGGTCTAGAAGGGGTTATTAAATACGGAGAGACCTTCAAATTCGGCGCGCCGGTTATGAAGGATGTTGCCGGCTACGACTTTACCAAGTTTTTGGTGGGGAGCGAAGGAACTTTGGGAATAATTACCGAAGCTATTTTAAGGCTTATTCCCCTACCCAAGGAGAGAAGGGTATTGCTCGCCTTTTTCGATAGGCTCGAGGATGTGGGCAAGGCGGTGACCAAGATAATGACCGGCGGCGTTTTTCCCTCGGCGTTGGAGTTTATGGACCAAGCCTGCATAAAGGCGGTAAACAACTACAAAAACCTCGGTCTTCCGGAGGACAAGGTCGGGCTACTCCTCATAGAAATAGACGGGCATCCTTTAGCCGTTCAGGAGGAGTTGGTGGAGGTTGAAAACCTCCTAACGGATATGGGGGTGGAGGTTAAAGTAGCCCGCACCAAGGAGGAGGAGGAAAACCTTTGGGCGGCTCGGAGGGCTTTGGGACCCGCCATTTCGAAGCTCGGTAGCGGGAAGGTAAACGAGGATATAGTAGTCCCGAGGAGTAAACTCGCCGAATACATTCCCGCCGTCAACCGCCTTGCGGCAAGGTATAACCTAATTTGCGCAATCTTCGGGCACATAGGGGACGGCAACCTGCACGTGAACTTTATGTTCGATAAATCGAACCCCGAAGAGGTTGCAAAGGTGGAAAAGGCTGTGGAGGAGCTGTTTAAACTAACCGTGGACTTTGGCGGTTCAATTACCGGAGAACACGGGGTAGGGATTACCAAAAAACCCTTCTTAAAACTCCAATTGGGGGATGTCGGTATAGAACTCGTTAAGGGGGTGAAGAAGCTATTCGACCCCAAGAATTTGTTCAACCCCGGCAAATTGGTAGACCTCTGATTTTTTCCTTCCCCTTTAAAATCTCTAAAACCTATGAAGTTCTTTTTGGATACCGCAAACGTAGAGGAAATTAAAAAGGCTAACGA
>CAZNBH010000113.1:0-3351 GCA_964571355.1 uncultured Aquifex sp. | reverse complement strand
TTGGGTTTCGATAATTTGCTTAACCCTTCGGAGGAAATTTTCCTTTTCCATTGAAAGGCTAACCTTTACCTTTTTAAAGGTTGTCCAGTGCTTTTGATTTTCGTACTTTAACCCCTGAATGTAAACATCGCCGTCCTTCCAAACGTGAACCTGCCACCCGTTCCCCAAATAGAAAACGATAACATCCTCTTGAATCCCGTTTAATAAGTCTAAAAGACTTTCACCCATTGGAAAAAAGTTTAAATTTAAGTAGTAGCCAATGGCAAAAATTTTTGTAGCTCAGGATTTTATACCCGAAAAAACGGAAAGTTTTAGGATAGAAAGACTTGCTTTGGATAAACTAAAAAACGCTTTCAAAAATGATGACGATGTAATTCTCTATTTTCATCCTGTTATATATGTACCAAGGTATGGTAGGGAAATAGCTCCCGATATTATTTGGTTTAAAAACGGGGTAGGGCTGGTTATAGTTGAGGTAAAGGCGTGGAGTTACAACTTTTTAAAGGACTGTACGGTAGAAAGGGGAAGGTTAAAGCACTTAAAATCGGGAAAAACTTACACAAATCCCATTTATGAAATTAGGAGATTTTTGGAGGGATTGTTCGATTTAGGGGGTAAACCCGTTGGGTGGGTTTTCTTTTTACCCAACCTGTCCTATAAGGACTACGATAAACTCCCGGAGGAGATAAAGGCTTTCCTTCCCAAGGAGAAAACCATTTTCCAGGAGGATTACACCGAATTAACCTCCAAGGAAATAATTAGGGAAAAAATTTTCGGTTCTCTTGCGGATTTTTATACAAAAATCCCCCAAGAGGTTATAGAGAAAAACCTCCAAAAGGTAAGGAAGCTCTTGTTCCCCTATTTGGAAATTCCCCAAGTGGATGGAACCCTCGACGAGATTCAAGAGCAGCTCCTTTATAGTCTGAAAAAGGACTATAGGATTATCCGTGGGGGACCCGGAAGCGGCAAAACGGTAACCCTTTTGGGGAAGGCAATTCACGAAGCCCTAAAGGCTTACCTCTCTAAGGAGAAAACCTCCATATTGTTCCTAACCTATACCAACGCATTGGTCAGCAAAATTAAAAGGGACTTGGAAAACATCATCCTTAAAAGGGAACTCCCAAAGGAAATCCTAAACTATATAGAGGTTAGGACTCTGCACTCCTACGCTGGTAGTTTATTGCACAAGTTAGCCCCCGAAGTGAAAATAGAAAAGGGTGAGGACTTGGTAGAAAAAGCTATTAGCGTTTTTAAGGAAAAATCCATTCCGGAGAGCATTAAACCCGATATTTTACTAGTTGATGAAAGTCAAGACTTTAGGTTATCCTGGTTTCGGTTAATCCACCAAATCAAAAAAGAAAATACCGTTATAGCCTTTGGTGTGGATGAAACTCAGAGAATTTATGAAGGAACGGATTGGAGGTGGAAGGATACCGGTTTCGATGCACGGGGTCGGGTTACGGTTTTAAGAAAAATCTACCGAAGTTCGGGCAAAATCCTAGATTTTGCGGTTGAATTTCTAAAAAATGACCCGCAACTGATAAAAAGGCTCAAAGAATTAGGGGATTACTGGCTCGACCAGGTCGAAAAGTTTAACAACCTCGAGGGAAAGATAGAAGTAATAATAGAAAATCGTTACTACAACAAGGTTGTTGAGGTTTTAGAAAAGCTTTTAACCCGCTATAAACCCGGCGAGATTTTAATTTTGACCCCCACCAATTGGGGAAGTTTTTATAATTTTTTAAGCTCCAAATTTGGGGATTTAGTTCACTTTCCAAACCTAACAAAGGAAAAAGAGCTCGACCCTTCTAAGGTAAATGTAACTACCTATTACTCCTCCAAGGGTTTGGAGGCAAAGGCTACCATAGTTGTAGGTTTTGAAAAGCTATTCGAAATATCGCAGAACGAAAGAGTAGAAGAACTAAGAAGATTGAGGAGGTTGGGATTTGTCGCCCTTACGAGGGCTCAAAAGGAACTTTACGTTATTGGAGGAAAAAAGGAAGGGGCTCTAAACGAACTATGGGAAATATACAACCGATTACCTTTAAGGTGAGTCAAACTTTTTGTATTTCCCCCTTTTGGACGCTTCTTAAAATACAACCCTACGATGGCAAAGAAAAGGGTTGTTCTCGCCTATTCGGGTGGATTGGATACCTCGGTAATAGTCCGCTGGCTTACCGACCAAGGGTTTGAAGTTATAACCTATACCGCCGACGTCGGGCAGGGTGAAGAACTCGACTATATCCCCGAAAAGGCAAAACTAGCCGGTGCTGTAGAGGCTATAGTTGAGGATGTTAGGGAAGAATTCGCCAGGGAATATTGCCTTCCCACCTTAAGGGCTTTAGCCCTTTACGAGGGAAAATACCCATTAACGGCTTCCCTATCCAGACCCTTAATATCGAAAAAACTAATAGAAATAGCAAAAAAATACGGTGCCGATTATATAGCCCACGGCTCTACCGGAAAGGGTAACGACCAGGTGCGTTTTGAAGTTTCCGCTTGGGCTTTGGCGCCCGATATAGAGGTTTTAGCCCCTGTAAGGGAATGGGAATTCAAATCGAGGGATGAAGAGATTGAATACGCCAAAAAACACGGAATACCGGTTCCGGTTACAAAGGAAAAACCTTATTCGATAGACCGAAACCTTTGGGGAATATCGATAGAAGCAGGTATTCTTGAAGATATTTGGCAAGAACCCCCAAAGGATGCATGGCAGATAACGGTGGACCCCGAAGAGGCGCCCGATAAACCCGAATACATAACGGTAACCTTTGAGGAGGGAACACCGGTAGCCGTTAACGGTCAAAGATTTGAAAAACTTTACCAACTCATAGAGGAACTCAACAAAATAGGGGCTAAACACGGTGTGGGAAGGGTTGATATGGTTGAAAACCGTTTAGTGGGAATAAAAAGTAGGGAACTCTACGAGGCACCGGCCGCTTTTATCCTCTACAAGGCTTACGATGAATTACTTTCTCTAACAACGGAGAGGTTTACCTACCACTACCATATAGAGCATATAAGGCACCAATACGCCACCTTGGTGTACAACGGACTTTGGTTTTCCAAACAAAGGGAGGCAATGGATGCCTTTAACAATACCCTTGCGAGGGATGTTACGGGTGATGTCCGTTTAAAGTTGTATAAAGGAAATATTTACGTTGTGGGTAGGAAATCCCCTAATTCCCTCTACGTGGAGGATTTGGCAACCTATTCACCCAAAGATGCCTTTGACCACATAGCGGGGAAACTCTTTACCAAAGTCTGGGGATTACCTTTAAAGGTTGCAGGAAGGGTAAAGAACAAAAACCAAAACGGTTAAACTTTTCCCCTCCATTATTTAATCTTTAT
>CAZNBH010000112.1:0-3405 GCA_964571355.1 uncultured Aquifex sp. | reverse complement strand
AAAACCTCGTTTTGCTCGTCAACTACGGAGGTCCTTCGAAGGGGAAGGAGAAGGACTACCTCTTTCGGCTGTTCAGCGACCCCTTGGTGTTCCCCCTTCCCAAACCGCTCCCCCTTTTGTTGGGCAAGTTGATGGCTACCCTTAGGTGGAGGGAAACCTCAAAAATCCTCGACGAGGTGGGTGGTGAAAGCCCCCTTTTAAACCAAACGTTGGAACAGGCAAAACTTTTAGGGGAACACCTAAGGGGGTGGGAGGTAAAGGTCGCTATGCGCTACTCGGAACCCCTATTGGAAGACCTTTTAAAGGATATAAGGGGAAAATACCACAAGGTGGTCGTTTTGCCCTTGTTTCCCCACTATTCGGTCGCAACGTGGGGAACCGTCGAGTGGGTTGTAAAAAAATACCTACCCGAGGCGGTATTTGTAAAACCTTTTTATTCCTGCAGGGGGTTTATCGAGGGTTGGGTGGAGGCTATAAAGGGGGAAATCGAAGATTTGAAAAACCCCTTTCTGTTGTTCTCCGCCCACAGTTTGCCCCTCTACTTGGTGAGGAGGTATAAAGACCCATACCCCCTGCAGGTCGAGGAGAGCGCAAGGTTAATCGCCCAAAGGTTGGAACTCCCCTATAAGGTTTCCTACCAGAGTAGGGTGGGACCGATAAAGTGGCTCTCTCCTTCAACGGAGGAAACCCTAAAGGAACTTTCCCTAAAGGGGGTAAGTGAACTCGTGGTTATCCCCATAAGTTTCGTTTCCGAAAATACCGAAACCCTGCAGGAGATAGACCTAAATTACGCCGCCCTCGCGGGGGAATTGGGGATAAAAACCTTTAGGAGGGTAAAAATTCCCTACAACTCCTCGAAGTGGGTCTCTTGTTGGAAGAGCCTCGTTGAGGAAACTTAACCTTTATGCTGGCGATTATCGGAGGAAGCGGTCTTTACAAGGTCGAAGGCTTGAAGGTTTTGGAGGAAATAGAAATAGAAACCCCCTTCGGGAAACCCTCTTCCCCCGTATTGAAGGCGGAGTTTAAGGGTTATCCAATTCTCTTTTTGGCGCGCCACGGAAGGGACCACTCCTTCCCACCCCATAAGGTTCCCTACAGGGCTAACCTTTGGGCTTTGAAGGAGCTCGGCGCCCGTTGGGTGGTCGGCGTAAACGCCGTAGGGGGGATAAACCCCCTCCTAAACCCGGGGGACTTCGTCATCGTGGACCAATTTTTGGACTTTACCAAATCGAGGGTAAACACCTTTTACGAGGGTAGGTTCTCGCCCAAATATACCTGCGACGGGAACGAAAGGCATAAAAAACTCCTTGCGGAAAAAAAGGTGGTTCACATCGACGTGAGCGAACCTTTTTGCCCTACCCTTAGGGGGTTGTTGAAGGAAATCCTCACCCATAAGGGGGTTAAGTTCTTCGAAAGGGGGACATATGTTGCAACCGAAGGACCCCGATTGGAAACCCCCGCGGAGATAAGGGCTTTTTCCCTCCTCGGCGGGGACGTGGTGGGTATGACAATGGTTCCCGAAGTGGTGTTGGCAAAGGAGATAGAGCTCCACTACGCGGGTCTTTGCGTAGTAACCAACCCCGCGGCGGGAATAGCGGGTTACAAGCTCACCGCCGACGAGGTTATCCAAATGATGAAACAAAAGGAGGAACAGATAAAGGAAATAATCCTCTCATTGGTTCCCGAGGTCTACGAAAACAAAAGTTGGAACTGCGGTTGCGAAAACACCCTCGAAGGGGCTATGGTTTAGCCTCCTCCCTTTCCCTATAGAGTTTGTCGAAAATCTTTATAACCTCCCCGAGGAGTTCGTAAACCGACTTTCTCCCGTCGAGGATGTGGACGTTTTTGTATTCCTCCGCCAGTTTTAAAAAACCCTCCCTCACCCTTTGGAGGAAATCTCTTTTCTCGAACCTGTTTAGGTCTTTTCTACCCCGTTCCAACCTCTCGAGGGCTACCTCTACGGGGATATCCACCAAAAAGGTTAGGTCGGGATAGACCCCTTCGAGGATTTTTTCGTTCAGCTCCTTTAAAAGGTTTATATCCAAACCCCTTCCGTAACCTTGGTAGGCGAGGGTGGAGAGAAAAAACCTATCGGTGATAACGGTAAAACCCTCCTCCAACTTGGGTTTTATCAAATTTCGCACATGATAGTTCCTATCGGAGAGGAATAAAAAGGTTTCCCCCCAGGGGGAGAGGTTGTTATCCCCCAAAAGGAGGTTTCTTATCTCCTCCCTAAAGGGTTCCCGAGTCCAGATACTTTTAACACCCCGGGAGTTTAGGAATTGGAAAAATAACTTTGAAAGGGTGGTTTTTCCAGCCCCGTCGATACCTTCGAAGGAAATAAGCATAGGTCGATAAATTTTAAGTGGTGCGGGCGGCGGGAGTCGAACCCGCACGGCCTTAACGGCCACCGGATCCTAAGTCCGGCGCGTCTGCCAGTTCCGCCACGCCCGCTACCGAGAACTATAAATATAACACAAAAAACCTCGTAAGTCCAGATGGTTTTAAATGATTTTCTATGAAAACCGTCGACGTTTCCTACAAACTTCAAACCCTGCGGGAGGCAACCGCCTACGGAAGGATAAAACTATCAAAAGAATGCATCGAAAGGATAAAGAATAACAACCTCCCGAAGGGCAACTGTGTAGAAGCCTCGAAGGTTGCCGGGCTGTTCGGCGCGAAAAAAACCCCCGAGCTATTGCCCTTTTGCCATCCGATAGGCTTCGACCACGCCGAGGTGGAGCTGAAGATAGGGGAGGACTATATAGAGGTGAGGGCAACCGTAAGGGGGATAGCCCGAACCGGCTACGAAATGGAGGCTCTAACGGCGGTAAGCGTAGCCCTTCTAAACATCTACGACATGTGCAAAAACTTCGACAAGGAAATGGTTATAGAGGAGATAAAACTCCTCTCCAAAAAGGGTGGTAAAAGCGACCACTTTGAAACCCTCGAAGGGATAAAGGTAGCGGTGATAACGGTATCCGATAGGGCTTCAAAAGGGGTTTACGAGGACAAAAGCGGAAAACTTGCGATGGAAAAATTGAAGGAGCTAAAGGGGGAAGTCGTTTATTACAAGGTGGTGCCCGACGAGGAAAGGGAAATTCAAGAAGCCCTAAAAGAGTCCCTAAAAGAGGGGGCGGAGGTTATCGTAACATCGGGTGGAACCGGTTTAAGCCCGAGGGATATCACCCCCGAGGCGGTCTCCAAATTGGCGGTAAAGGAAATTAAAGGCTTCGGCGAGGCTATGAGGATTTTCGGTAGTCAGTTTACACCCAAAGCTTTGGTATCGAGGGCTAGTGCCTACGTTCTCCCCGAAGGGGCTATAGTTTTGGTATTACCCGGCTCGAGGGGTGCGGTAAACGATTACCTAAACCTCTTAGGCGGTTTAATAAAACACGCCCTCGA
>CAZNBH010000111.1:0-3511 GCA_964571355.1 uncultured Aquifex sp. | reverse complement strand
TTTTTTATCGCCCAGGATATCTACGAGGTTTTAAAGTACCCCGCCCTTAAATACTACCCCAACCTTCAGTTTGTAACCCTTTCGCCTTCGTCCGCCTTTTTTGTTTTGATGAAGATTTCCCTCATAGCGGGAATAGTTTTTTCCTTTCCCGTTATCTTTTACCAAGTTTGGAAATTCGTAGAGCCGGGACTCCTCGAAAAGGAAAAAAAACTCCTCGTTCCCCTTTTGGGAATTGGAATTTTCCTTTTCGCTTTGGGGGTTTTGTTTTCCTATTTCGTAGTCCTACCGGTGGCTTTGAAATTCTTAATCGGTATAGGGATAGACGTTTTAAAGGTCACCCCTATGATTTCTATAGACCTTTACACCTCCTTTATCCTAAAGCTCATTCTCGCCTTCGGGTTTTTGTTCCAACTCCCGATAGTTATGTATCTGCTCACCACCATAGGGGTGGTGAGACTCGAAACCTGGAAAAGGTGGAGAAAACCCTTTATAGTTGCGGCTTTTGTAATAGGTGCTATTATCGCCCCCGATTGGATGACCCAAACCTTAATAGCCGTTCCCCTTATAGTTCTCTACGAACTTGCCCTCCGCATAAACGGGTACATCTTCAAAAAGAAAACCGCACAGGGGTAAGTTTTTCCTAATTTCCAATTTATGGAAGGCACCTTTACCCTCACCTACATAGATTGGATTGTCCTCTTTTCCTTTTTGGGGTTTTTAGCCTTCTTTTTAAACCCCAAATTGGAGAAAAACAGGCTTTGGACCGCAACCGTTACCCCCCTTGCGTCCATTATTGGGAGCGGTTATTTGGTTTGCGCCCCTTTGCTCTACTACGCCGTCGGTGATTTGGCGGCGGTGGCGATGCTCGGGATTGTCACACTGGCCTACTGGATAGGGGCCGCCCTTAGGTTCAACATACGGCACTCCGAACCCCTTATATACAACGCCCAAAGTGGAACGATTCACTACTTCCTCCTGGAGGTTGAAAGGTTTTCCAATCTAGCCCTGGCGTTCGCCTATATAATCTCGGTGACCTTTTACCTCAGGCTGATGTCGGCTTTTATCTTTTCGGGTTTTTTCCACCCAAACAAGTTTTACGAAGACCTCCTTACAACCGCCTTTTTGCTGTTCATAGGGATTTCGGGATTTTTGAGGGGTCTTGATTTCTTAGAGTTCCTCGAAAAGTACGCCGTAGCGATAAACCTATCGATTATTTTCTCTTTTTTGATAGCCCTCGGAATTTACGACCTAAAACATCCCCATTGGGAATGGGTAACCAAACCCATTACGTTTGAAACCTTGCAGATTTTGGCGGGTATCCTCTTAATCGTTCAGGGCTTTGAAACCTCCAAATACCTTTCCGAAAAGTACACCCCCGAGGAACGGATAAAGAGCATGCGGTTAGCCCAAATTATTAGCGGGTTTATTTATGTGGTTTTCATAGTTCTTATAACCCCCCTTTTAAAGCTGTTAGAAAACAAACCCTTAAACGCCACCGCCATAATCCTCCTGGGAACTTATGTTTCCGTTGTCTTCGGATACCTAATAAGGACGGGTCCTCTCGTTAGTCAGTTCAGCGCCGCAGTTGCGGACACCATCAGCTCGGGGGGACTATTTCAAATAGAAACCCACGGAAGGATTTCGTCGAGAACCGCCTACCTATTGGTAACGTTAATAGACGTAGTCCTCGTTTGGAGTTTAAACATCTTTGAAATAATAGCCTACGCCTCCAAGGCTTTCGCCTTTTACTACCTCCTGCAAACCTTTATAGCAACGGTGGTCGCCTTCTATAAGAGGAAATACCTCTACGGGGTTCTATTCGCCCTCCTTTTGCCGATACTGGCGTTTATTACCATTTTCGGTAAGAGTGCCGAATAAGCCTTTTCCCCTTTTTGGGTTTCTAAACTTTTAATTCCTACCGATGGTTTCCGACAATCCCTTTACCCCTATTGTGAAAAAACAGATAGGGAGAACCCCCAAGGGGAACTTTAGGGTTGTAAAACTTTGCCGTTACGGGTTTCCCCAAGTTATTAAAAACCCCCCCGTGGTGGACGGGAAACCTTTCCCTACGATGTTTTGGCTCACCTGTCCCTATTTGGTTAAAAAGGTTTCCCGCCTCGAAGAGGCGGGCATGATTACCTATTTTGAAAATAAACTTAAATACAACCACCGTTTTAGAAACCGCTATTTGAAAGCCCACCAATTCGAGAGAATGTTAAGAAAAGTTGAAATCCCCCCCAACCTACCCGTTCCTATAAAGAAAAAGCTCCTTTCGGCGGGTATAGGTGGGATAGAAAACCCCTTGGGGGTAAAGTGTTTACACCTCCACCTCGCGGATTTTCTCGGCGGCGTACCAAACCCCATAGGGGGAGAGGTTTTTAAAAAGGTCCTCCCCTTGGAGTGTAAAAATAACTACTGTCTACTCACCCTTTTTGACAACTAAAAACTAAATTTAAGTCCTATTATGGGAAGCTTCGAAAAACTCGAGTTTAAGTTAAAGCACGCCGAAAGGACCTTGGTTTTCGAAAAAATAGGGAATCCCGATAAGGAGAGGGAGTTCGAAATCCGCTCCTTGAGGGACTGGGGTTTCGATTTGCTCCTCGTTTGGCACAACGGAAAGCTCACCTACCTTTTGCAGGAGGAGGGTTTGAGGAGCAAGGGGGAAACCTTCACCCACGAGGAGGAGGAATACACCGTCGAAGAGGTTTTGGAGGAGCTCCCAAAGGATACCTCCATTTATGCAAGGGTTGAAGAAAGGGACGGGCAAGCCTTCATTATGGTGGAAATTCGCCACGTTAAGAAAAAGTGGGGAGAGGGAACACTTATTCTAAACGTCCCCGCACCGGAACTGCTAATAGCCTTCTTCCGCAAAAAGGGTCTCGATAGGCTTTACAACTACGTCGAGAGCGTAGGAATTACAACCGAGTTTTTCCACCACAGGGGTCAGCCTACCGTTCCTTTACCCTACAAAAAGCTCCCCGCAGGGGCAAAGGATTTTATTAAAAGAACCAAGGAAATTTTTGAACTAACCGGTTTTGGAAGACTATCCTTGGCATACTACGGAAAGGATAAAAACAAGGACAGCAAGTACAGGGTATTTTTAACCCTGCCCACCATAGATTTGTTCGACCTCTGGATAGCCGAAAAGCTCAATAATTCCTTTAGGGTGTTTAAATAATTAAGTTCCCACCTTTTGTTTTTTGTATTCGTTGAATTTTGCCCATATTAGGTCCTTTAAGCGGAGTTTTTCCCTTTTCATTTCCTCCAATTCCTTTTCCAATGCGGGACTCATGGGATTATGTTTTTCCAATTTGTCGGTTTTTACGTTTAACTCGTAATGTCTATCGACCCATTCCTTGAATTGTTCGTCGTTTTCGTAGAGTTCCGTAAAGAGTTTTTTGTCCTCCTCCGCGGTTAGTTCCTTCAAAAAGAGCCCTTTTTTCATCGAAAAAACCTCCCAAAGGTTTGGTTATTAGATTAGAAAAACCTTAAAGGGTTGGCAAGTCTTGAA
>CAZNBH010000110.1:0-3535 GCA_964571355.1 uncultured Aquifex sp. | reverse complement strand
AGCCCTATCGGGTAGATAGAAGGTAAAGCTCCTTCTGAACGCCTCCTCGTCTAGTTTTGTTCCCGGCTTTACGTAGTGGGAAACGTCGGCTATGTGAACCCAGAGCCTATAACCTTTATCGGTTCGCTCTATGGCGACCGCATCGTCGAAGTCCCTCGCCCTTTCGGGGTCTATAGTAAAGCAAACCTGCTCCCTCAAATCCCTTCTACGTTCAATCTCCTCCTTGGGGATTTCGTCGGGAATTTGTTCGACCTCCTTTTTAACCTCTTCGGGATAGTCGGTGGGGAGCTTGTACTTTCTTATTACGATATCGACTATTAGGGAGCGTTCATCGGGATGCCCTAAAACCTCCTTGACCTTAACCCGTCCGGGGGAGTTTTTCGTCGGATAGCGGGTAATTTCGCAGTCTACAACCGTTCCTATTTTCAGCTCTTTACAGGTCTTTTGCGGTAATAAAAACCTAAGGTGTTGGTTGCTATCTATGGGGATTAAAGTACAGCCCCTTTTGGTAATATCGACCCTTCCGAGAACGTATTTTGTAGCCCTCTTTAGAACCCTTACTATCTTCGCCTCTGGTCTACCTTTGTAGATTTTCGGCTCGGCTAAAACCTTGTCCCCGTTCAGGAGGTATTGCATCTCTATAGGGGGGATGTAAAGGTCCTTTTCCAAATCCTCCGATTGCAAAAACCCAAAACCGGCGGGATAGGCTATTACCGTTCCCACAATCCGTTTTTTCCCCTTTTTCTTTTCTTCCTTCGATGGACAAATATAACGCCCCTTTCTAACCGCCAACTTTTGTTGTTTTAATAACTTCTTTAGTTCCTTTTTCAGGAGCTTCTTTGCATTTTTGGGAATACCAAAATGTTTAACTATTTCGGTAAAAGAGGGGGGTTTTTTTGAGTTGCATATGAACTTTAAAATTTCCCCCTGAGGTGGTATTTTTTTATCGCTACCCATAGGGGTAGAATTTAAAATTCCAACCGCAAAGGTGAGAAAAAACTTTTTGGACCCCAAAAGTGGACTATTAAAATTTCCTTAAACAATGAGGAAACTCTCCAAAAATCTCATCAAGCAAGCCGCTATAGAACTTATAAAGGAAAAAGGGATAAAGGAATTCACCGCGAGGAATTTGGGGAATAAATTGGGCGTAACCGATGCGGCGATTTTTAAATATTTTCCCACTTTGAGGAACCTTTTTGAAGAACTCCTTTTGGACTTTATCGGCGAGTGCAAGCAGGCGTTTAGCGCCATAGCCCACAGCGATAGAAGCGCCGAGGAAAAGGTCAAGGAGCTCCTAAAGGCTTACGAAACCAAATTTTTGGAAACAAATGGGGCTATGCCATTGCTCTGCTTCGAAATTTCGAGGATGAACGACGTCGGTCTTCGCGAACTGATAAAGGAGTATTGGGACTTTTACCTCGAAAAGGTGGAGGAAATTATAGAGCAGGGAAAAAGGGAAGGGGTTTTTAGGGAGGATATAGACCCCAAAACGGTGGGGCTAATGATAAACGGCTATTACATCTCCAAAGCTTTGAGAAATTTGGTAATAGGCGAACCTATAGAAGAAGGTTTTTCGGAAAAGATAGCCAATATAATCCTAAATGGGATAAAGAGGTGTTAATTCCTTTTCCACTCGAGGGTATAGGAGCCTTTGGGAATAAACAAATAGTTTAAACCATCCTTTGCTATTATCCCCCTTTCGGTCTCTATAAATAGAACATCCTCCTCGAGGAGTTCGTCTCTTAATTCCCTCGGAAGGATTTCACCTTTTTCGTATACCAATCGGGGGATGCAGATTTTTACCTTACCCTCGGGGGTGTGAAGCCAACTACCCTTCGCACAAACGGTTTTCACCTTTCCGTACTTTTCCCCAAAAAGGGAGTCGAAGTAATCGATTAAACCCATAGGGGAATAAGATTAAAAAACTCCGATGGTGGAGAGACTAATACAAAAGGCGGATATACTCCTCGAGGCGTTACCCTACATAAGGAAATTCAAAGGGAAAACCTTCGTTATTAAATACGGCGGCTCGGCAATGGTCGACGAAAGCCTAAGGGAATCCTTTGCGAGGGACATCGTCCTTTTAAAACTCGTGGGGATTAACCCGGTAATAGTCCACGGGGGAGGGAAGCACATCAACGAAATGCTTAAAAGGTTGGAAATAGAGGTCGAATTCGTCGGAGGTCTTAGGAAAACCACCGAAGAGGTGATGCACATAGTCGAAATGGTACTAAGCGGGGATATAAACAAGGACATCGTAGCCCTCATAAACAAGCATTCGGGGGAAAACGTTTACGCCGTAGGGCTATCCGGGAGGGACGGCAGGCTGTTAAAGGCTAAAAAGATAGACGTCGAATATTTTGTAGAAAAGTTGGGGATAGAGCCCCCTTCGGGGGATATAGGTTTGGTGGGGGAGGTTAAAGAGGTAAATACCCGCCTCCTACAGGTTCTAATAGCGCAGAACTACATCCCGGTGATAGCCCCTATAGGGGTAGGGGAAGAGGGGGAAGCTTACAACATAAACGCCGATATCGCCGCCGCGGCGGTCGCAAAAGCCCTAAAGGCTGAAAAGCTCATATACCTAACCGACACCGAGGGGGTAAAGGACAAAAACGGAAACCTAATAAAGAAATTAAAGGACGACCAAATAGAGGAACTTATAAAGGATGGAACCATTAAAGGGGGAATGATTCCAAAAGTCCGCTCGGCGGTGGAGGCTTTAAAGGGAGGTGTCAAAAAGGTTCATATAATCGACGGGAGATTACCCCACTCGATACTGCTCGAAATATTTACCGACGAGGGGGTGGGAACCGAAATCACCCTTAGGGGAGGTTTATAAGTTTGTGCATTTGGGGGATTAAACGGGCGTAATAACCCCTTTCGAGGAGCTCATCTATTAGCTTTAACGCCCTTTGGACGTTTTCCTCCTTATTTCCCTCCGGTTGGAGGATAAGTTTTTTTTCCTCCACCAAGGGGAGAAATTCCTCCCTTAATATCACCCCGAGGGTTAGGTGTTTATCGACCACCAACTTGAGTTCGTCGGAGTATTCCGAAAACTTGGGGTCAATTTTGTAATCGACCGAATACTTGGGGGATAGGCTTATATAAAAACCCTCCCTCGGTAGGGTTTCGAACTTGCTTTGCCAAACCGTCCCGTTGGTCTCTATTTGAACGAAATACCCCCTCTCGATTAAAAACTCGCAAAAGTCCCCTAAAACGGGATGGGCGAAGGGTTCCCCCCCGGTGATTAGGATATGTTTTCTCCCAATCGAGTTCAATTTCTTTAAAACTTCCTCGAGAGGGACCTTTAAATCTTCCTTAAAGGGGATTGCGTATTTCGTATCGCACCAAGAGCAGTAAATATTGCAACCTTGGAACCTTACAAGGGTTATCGGGGAACCTATTAAAAAACCCTCCCCTTGGATGGTCGGGTAAATCTCGCACACCGAGAGTTCCATATAGGAAATAAACAATAAGTGTTTTGCCCGTTTACAACCCGAAAAGGTTTGTGATAAAAGATAATTACCTATTTGGG
>CAZNBH010000109.1:0-3552 GCA_964571355.1 uncultured Aquifex sp. | reverse complement strand
CCGCTTGCCAAAACCGGTTTTTCTACAACCTTTTTAATCCTCTTGTAGGGTTCTATATCGACCCCTCCGAGGGTTCCGTCCTTTTCCACCACCGTGTAGAGGTATCCCCAAATCGGTTTTTTATCGTACCTCCGGGCGAGCTCTTCCGGGGTTAACGGTGCGGTGGAGAGCCATCCGGAAACCGCCACTTTCCCCCCTTTGGAGTCTATAGAAAGGATAACCCTCGAGGGGAACTCCTCGATAATTTCCTCAAAGAGGTCGGGGTTCTTTACCGCCAAAGTCCCTATAACGGTGTAATCAATTCCTACCCCCCGAAGGAGGGTTTTTACCGCTTCCTTCGAGCGGATACCACCCCCAACCTCTACCTCGTTGGGGAAAACCTTCCTTATTTCCTCTATCCTTTCCAAGTTGGTGGGAAGTCCCTCCTTTGCCCCGTCGAGGTCGACCACGTGAATCCTTTTAAACCCCAAATCGGCAAAGAGTCTTGCAACATCGGCGGGATTTTCGTAATAAACGGTGGTTTTATCGAATTCCCCCTTGTAGAGTCTAACAACCTTTCCCCCTTTTATGTCTATTGCGGGAATTAGGAATTCTTTGAGGGAAACCATCAGGGGAAAGCATTTTAGTCCCTTTTGAGGAAATCCCTTTCCCTGATTTCTATAACAAAATGGGCACCTTTTTCGGAGGGAACCACCTTTATACTCCAACCGTGTTCCTCGAGGAGTTTTTTTACTATAAACAGCCCCAAACCCCTACCTTTCCCCTTCGATGAGGTAAAGGGTAAAAACAGTTTGTCCATCTTGTTTGGCGGTATGCCGGGACCGTTGTCGGTTATATGGATGTAGTTGTTCTCGTTCTTAATCCTAACAATTCCGAGCTTTATACCCGCCCCCTCTATCGCCTCCTTGGAGTTCTTTATGAGGTTTTCGAAAACCCTCCTGAGCTTTTCCTTGTCGGCGTAAACATAGACGGGTTCAACCTCAACGTAAATTTTGAAATTTTCCGTTTCAAAATCCCTTTTTAGTTCGTACAAAAATTGCCTTAAAGGGAACTTTTCCCTTTTTAACTCTCTCTCCTCCGAAAGGAAATTGTTGAATTGGTCAATCATTCTGGTGATGGAGAGTATCCGTTCCTCTATTTGGGTTTTGTTCCTTTGAACCAACTCCTCGAGCTTTTTTTCGAAAAATTCCTTCCTCTCGGGGGGGGAGTTTCTCAACCTTTCCACCAAGATGGATAAAGTCTCGTAGGAAAGCATCAACGTGTGGAGGGGGTTTTTAATATCGTGCGCCAACTGGGAGGCGATTTCCTTCCACCCTTCGTAACGTCTTTTTATCAAATAAGGGGTTAAATCTTCCACGAGAACCATAACGAGGTTATTCAACTTCTTTTCCTCGTAGCGGTAGAGGTCTTTACCTTTAATCCACTTTCGGAGGTCGTCCAAATTTTTAAATCCGAACTGTAGGTGGTAGCTCGGATTTGCCTTTATCAATTCCCCGCTGGAGGGGTCGAATATCGCCACCCCCGTGTTAACCTTGTTGAAAACATTCCTAAAGAGTTCCTGTTCCCTGCGCAACATTGCGGTGGTCTTAACAAGGTTTTTCACCATTTCGTTGAACTTTGCTTCAAACTCTCGCAACTCCTTTATAGGAAGATTGGTTCGCAACCTCGCGCTGAAATCCTTTTGATTAATCCTTTCCATGGTTTTTATAACGTTTTTGAAGTGGTTGGAGATAATCTCCGCGAGTTTAGAGGCTATCGCAATCGTTGCAAATACAATGGTCAAGGCTATAACGGTAAAAAGTAGAAGAAAATTTATTAAAACCAGCTTTTGATGGCGGACGAGCTCCCTCAAATGTTGGGTTTCTAGCTTTAACTCCTCTATATCTTTTTTTAACTTTTCCGCCGCCTTCGGCGGGAGGTTTATTTCGTTAACGTTCTTCTCAAAACGTTCTATTTTCTGTAAATAGATTTTTAAGGTTTCATCGGTAAAAACCCTTAAATAGGAACTTTTACCCGATATAGCCACGATGATGATGAGAATGGAGGGGGTCAGCAACAGTCCCAAAAGGGCTAAAAACAGCTTTTTTCTAAGGCTCCAAACCTTTTCTTTTATTGCCTTCTCGTAAATCTGCTTAAGGATTAGATATAAAAGCCCTAAAATGATAAAAACGTTCAAGTTTACCCACAGGAGAAGTAGGAATAAGTTTGCACCCTTTAGGTCGGAGAAGTGGTCGATTAGGTACACATTTAGGAGTATCACAAAAATTATTCCGAAAAAGGTCGAAAGGGCGAGCTTGTACATTTAAAGGTTTTTATTTTGTTTACAAACCCTTTCCAGTTCCCAATCGCCGGGGGTAGCCGATACGTAAATAACCCTTCCCAACTTTTGTAGGAATTCCTCGAACTTTAAGGGGCGGTTGTCGAGGGCTGCGGGAAGCCTCCAACCGTATTCGACCAACTTTAGCTTTCTGCTTCTATCCCCCTCGTACATAGCCCTTATTTGGGGTATCGTTTGGTGACTTTCGTCTATCACGAGGAGAAAGTCGTCGGGAAAGTAATCGAGCAGCGTAAAGGGTGGCTCTCCCGGTTTTCTCCCATCGAAATACCTCGAGTAATTCTCTATGCCTTTACAGGTTCCCGTTTCCCTAATCATTTCTATATCGTGGGAAACCCTTTGGAAAAGTCTGTTCGCCTCTACCTCTCTACCCCGCTTTTTAAACCACGCCACTCTCTCAACCAGGTCCTTTTCTATCTCTTTAAGGGCTTCCTCCACCGTAGGGCGGGGCGCCAGGTAGTGGGTCGCCGGCCAGATAACGATGTGCTCTATATCGTCCTCTATAACCTCGCGGTTGAAGAGGTTTAGGCGGACTATACGGTCTATTTCGTCGTCCCAGAACTCTATACGGATTACCTCCTCGTCGGAATGGGAGGGGACTATTTCTATGGCATCACCCTTTACCGAAAAGGTCGCCCTGTTAAGGGCGTAATCGTTCCTTTTATAACCCATCTCAACGAGCCTTTTTAAAAACTCCCTGTAGGGGATAACCATACCCTTGTGGAGTTGGAGGCGGAGTTTTATGTAATTCTCCGGCGCACCCAAACCGTAAATCGCCGAAACCGATGCCACTACGATAACATCCCTCCTTTCGAGGACGCTCTTGGTGGCGCTATGTCTGTACTTTTCAAGTATCTCGTTTATAGAAGCGTCCTTTTCTATGTACAAATCCCTTTCGGGGATGTAAGCCTCGGGACGGTAATAATCGTAATAGGAGACAAAGTACTCGACCGCATTGTCGGGGAACAATTCTTTAAACTCCCTGTAGAGTTGAGCCGCCAGTATTTTGTTGTGGACCATAACTAGGGTGGGTTTTCCTAGCTTTGCAATAACGTTGGCGAGGGTAAAGGTTTTTCCCGTTCCCGTCGCTCCCAGAAGGATTTGTTCCTTTGCCCCCCTTTTAAAGTTTTCCACCAGTTGCTTAATAGCCTTCGGTTGGTCCCCCGCGGGTTTTAAATCGGTTTTCAACCTAAAAGGGCTTTTTTCCTTTGCCATTC
>CAZNBH010000108.1:0-3580 GCA_964571355.1 uncultured Aquifex sp. | reverse complement strand
AAGACCAAACCCCCCGAGGTCTTGAGGTGGGCTTACGAGCTCGGTCTTAGGGTTTTTGGCGAAAACCGCGTTCAGGAGTTTTTAAAAAAGTGGGAAGCCCTTCGGGATTTGGACATAGAGTGGCACTTCATCGGGAGACTTCAATCCAATAAGGTCAAATACATCATCGACAAGGTGGTTTTAATCCACTCGGTCGATAGACCCTCGTTGGTGGACGAACTCCAAAAGAGGGCTACCAAAAAGGGAATAGATAGGGTAAAAGTCCTCCTCGAGGTAAACGTGGGGGGAGAGGAGACCAAAGGGGGAGTTGAACCTTCGAAAGCCCCCGAACTGTTGGAGTACATACTAAAAAACGCACCCAACCTCGAGGTGGTCGGTTTAATGACCATACCCCCCTACAGGGAAGACCCCGAAGAGGTTAGACCCTTTTTTAGGAACTTAAGGGAGCTTAGGGACCGCTTGGAGGAACAGTTCGGTTTAAAACTCCCCGAACTAAGTATGGGTATGAGCCACGATTATCCCGTGGCGATTGAAGAAGGGGCTACCATCGTCAGGATTGGTAGTGCCATCTTCGGCGAGAGGGGATAGCGCTTGCTATAATAGGATTTTTCGGTTTGCTACAAGGGAGGTAGGAAAATGGCGAAGTGCTACGTTTGCGGAAAACATACCGTTTTTGGAAGGAGTGTAACCTTCTCCGGCGAGAGGAACCCCAGAAAATTCAAGGCTAATCTCCAAAAGGTAAAAATAGTTTTGCCCGACGGAAGCCATAAAAGGGTTTACGTTTGCACCAAATGCCTCAAAGCGGGCAAGGTTAAAAGGGTTGTAAGGGTTCCCAAAGAGGAAGTTTAATTTTCCTATGCCCTCTTTGGTTTTACTTTTGGGGGGGAAGGGTTCCCGTTTTGGGGGTCAAAAGCAATTTTTGACCTATAAAGGTAAATTTCTCTTCGAATACCTCCTCCGAAGGGTCGAAGATTTATTCTCCGAAATAGTTTTGGTAGTCCCCGAAGGGCATTTCGATTTTTTTAAGGAAAAATACCCCCGCTACAAAGTGGCGGTTGGGGGAAAGGAAAGGCAATTTTCGGTTTACAACGGACTTAAGGAGGTTTCCGAGCCTATAGTGGCCATCCACGACGGGGCGAGACCCTTCGCCTCCCGCCAACTGTTTGAGAGGCTCCTAAACCTCGGGGGGTGCGACGGAAAAATACCGGTTATCCCTTTACGGGATACGGTAAAAAAGATTTCCCCCGAGGGGGTGGTATTGGAAACCCTAAAAAGGGACGAACTCGTCGCGGTTCAAACCCCCCAGGTGTTTAAAACCGAAATCCTAAAGGGGTGTCACGAGAGGGCTTTAAGGGAACACTTTTTGGGAACCGACGACGCGAGCCTCCTCGAGAGGTGCGGTTATAAGATTTGCACCGAGAGGGGGGAAACCTTTAATTTCAAAATTACCTATCCCGAGGATTGGGAGATGGCAAAATGCCTTCTAAGTTGCGGTTTGTTAAATATTTAGTCCGCGATTGGCACATAAAAATCCTCTCCCTCCTGACGGCGGTCTTCGTATGGATTTACGTAAACGTGAAGGATAAAGTCCCCTTCCAGGTGGAGTTGCCCATAAGGGGAATCCCCCAAAATGTAGAGGTTTATCCGAAAAAAGTCCTCGTAACGGGTCAAATAGCGGAAAAGCTCCACACGAGGGAGGTTTTAAACTGTTTCGAGGTTTCCCTTATGTGGAACAAGGGGGAAAAATACGCCACCGTGGTGGTAAAGCCCCCCCTCCCCTCCCCCTTTGTGGAGATAGACGGAATTTTTCCCCAAAGGGTGGAGGTGAAGGTTAAACAAAACCCTAAGCGATAGACTTCTCGACCACCTCCCCCTTCGGGGTTACCTCTTCAAAAATCTGACCTTGGAAGGTTTTAACTTTGGTTTCCGGCCACAGCCAGCAATCGGGCGGTAGTCCCGCCTTTAGACAGGTGTGGGCTAAAAAGGTTCGTTCGTCCCAGCCGTGTTCCACCGGCACCTGCGGGAGCAGTAAGCCGCTCCTTCCGAGGGCTTCGACTATAAGCCCGTCCCTCCCCACCTTGATAACCTCGGGTAGGAGCCTTTTGTCGGGAACCTCGACCTCCTTCGGAGGGGTTAGGAGGGTTAGCTCTATTATTGTGTTGTCGAGCTCGTCGAGGCTCTGTATAGGTATAAAGCGGGGGTCTTTGAAGGCGGCGCTAATGGCGGCGTCCACAACCGCCTCCCAAAGGGGTAAAACGGGATAGGGTAAACCTATGCACCCCCTAAGGTCGTGGTTAATCCTATCCTTTAGGGTTACGAAAACCCCCATCGGTTGGGAGTATTTCTCCTTTATCCATTCGGGGACTTCCAATTTTTCCCCCTTTAGGACGCTCTCTATAGCCTTCCTCGCGAGGTCTATCAAAACCTTTGCATCCTCGACGGTAAACATGTTTTTGAAATTTGTCCACTAAGGGGTTTTTTTCAACCATACGACGCTCTCGATGTGGTAGGTATTGGGAAACTGCTCCACCAAGGCGGTCCTTACAACCCTGTACCCCTCCTTAAGGAGGGACAAATCCCTTTTTAAACTTTCGAGGTTGCAGGAGATATAGATTATTTCCTCGGGTTGTTTTCGCATAATTAGGGAAACCGCCTTGGGTCCCAAACCTCCCCTCGGAGGGTCCACCACCAGGAGGTCGAAGTCCTTCGCCACCTTTAGGTGTTTGTAATAATCGAGCCTAAAACTTTCGACGTTGGTTATACCGTTTAACTCCAGGTTGAGGTTTCGGTATTTGGAACTTTCCCCGCTAAGGTCGGAACTCTCCAATCTTTCGACATACCCCGCGAGGGGCAAGGTGAAAAAACCTATTCCCGCGTGGAGTTCCAACCCCTTTTTATATTCCCCCAATGGTTTAACGAGCCTTTGAAATTCCCCCCAGAGGAGGTGGTTGGGTTGGAGGAAACAATCGGGGGAGAGTCGGTATTTAAACCCGTTGATGGTTAACCCCGTTTCCCACTTACCGAGAACCTTTACCCTCTCCCAGTGGAGGTATTCCCCTCTATAAATCCCCTTCCCCTCGAAGGGGAGGTTTTCTATCTCCCCCAAAACGGAGGGTGGTATTTCGGTATTCCTCAAAAAGAGGAACTTTGCAAACCTCTCCCCCGTTTGGGGATTTACGAACAGTTCCACCGCGTGGAGATTTTCGGGATATTTCACCCCCCGAAGGTTGGCGATGGCATCGTTTAACAAAGGGTGGAGCAGGTGGCAATAGTCCACCTCCAAAAGGTTTTGCTTAGGGTCGAAGAACCACGACTTTTTAAAACCCAATTTTTCCCCTCGGTGGTAGAGGAAGGTTTTCACCCTGTAGTGGAACTCCGAGGGTGAAACGAGAACCTCGTCGGGTTTTACCCCCACGTATTCCTCGAAGAGTTTTATCTTGTATTCCAACCCCTTGGGGGGTCTTATGTGCATCCACTGACATTGGGAGCAAATGGGAAAATAACCGCAGGGGGGAACCCTCCTATCGTTCCAATTCACCTTTATAGGTTTTAGAGGTTTAAAGAATTCCCCCTTTAGGTG
>CAZNBH010000107.1:0-3582 GCA_964571355.1 uncultured Aquifex sp. | reverse complement strand
AATTCTATAAAGAGCTCTCCCAAAGGTATAAGGTAAAGGTTTACCTCGACGATTACTTCAGGCTCGATTACCCCGACGGTTATATCCTTAACTACATTCCCGCATTGGAGGTTCCCCCCAGGTATAAAAACAAATCCCTCCTATGGGGGGAAAAATACCACCTGCTGAGGAAACCCTTTTGGGACGTTCCAAAAAAGGAAACCCGCCAAAAGGTGGAGGAAATCCTTATAACCTTCGGCGGGGACGACCTTAGAAATATGTCCCTCAAAGTGGCAAAAACCATTTTGGAAAACCTCGAAGGGATTAGGCTAAACATTGTCGTCGGAGGGGGTTTTAAAAATAAACACCTCTTGGAGGAACTTCAAAAACAAAACCCCAAAAGGGTAAGGCTCTTTTACAACCTCACCGCCGAAGGGATGAGGGATTTAATGCTCCGTTCCGATTTGGCGGTTTCGGCGGGGGGGCAAACCCTCTTCGAGTTGGCAAGGGTTGGTCTTCCCGTCGTCCCCATAGGGGTGGCGGAAAATCAACTCAACAACCTCGAGGGGTTTAAAAAACTCGGCTTCCTAAAGGACTACCTATGGTGGGAGGACAAAAACCTCGAAGAAAAACTTTTAAAGGAAATAGAAAAACTTCTTCCCCAAAAGGAAAGGGTAAAAATATCCAACCTCGGAAGGGAAATAATAGACGGAAAAGGAGCCCTAAGGGTGGCGGAATTCTTCGAAAAGCACCTCTAAAGGTTCGGTTTGTCCACCCTCGGAGGGGGGGTTTTTAGCTCCAACACATCCTTTGAGGAAATCTTTATTACCGTGTGGACGTTCCCCCTCGGGTGGAAGTCGGCTATGACCTCCAAAAATCGGGGTTTTAGGAAATTCCAAAGCTCGTCGAAAATCTCATTCGCCACCGCCTCGTGGGATATATACCTGTCGCGGTATTTGTTCAGCCAAAGCTTTAGGCTTTTTAGCTCCACTATCCACTTATCGGGTATGTATTTGATGTAGATTTTTGCAAAATCGGGGTAGCCGCTCCGCGGACATTTGCAGGTAAATTCGGGAAAAAATATCTCGATTAAATAGTCCCTCTCCGGCTTGGGGTTGGGCCACCTCTCGAGCTTTGCACTCTCTATCTCGAGTTCCCCGTATTTTTTCTCCTTCCTTTCCTCCATGGGTATATAGATTAGATTTTTCTTCCCTCCAAAGGGTTGGGTTTTTCAAAAAGTCCTTCAAAGGGTTGGCGGAATAATTAATTCCCAATGGAGGAATTTAGGAGGAAATTTTTCCTATTTTCGTTTCTGATTTTTATAGTCTTCATCTTTTTTCTCGTCGTTTATATGCTTATCCCCTTTTGGCAGCCGATAACCCTAGCCCTCATATCGGCGGTCGTTTTTTATCCCATTCACAGATTTTTAAAAAAGTTCCTCTTTTCGGATTTGTTGGCTTCCCTTTTCACACTCCTATTGGTTTTCGCCTTCGTTATAGTTCCCCTTACGGTGGCCATTTTTGTATTCGGACAGGAACTGGCGAAGTTGGTCGAAAATTTAAACGACTACTACAGGAGCGGAAAACTCGAGCTCCTCTTGGAGGATTTAAAAGCGAAGTTGGAACTCTACATGTACAACCTAAAACTCCAATATCCCTTTTTGGGTAAGGTGTTGAGTATAGAAAACCTGAAAGAAATAGGTCAAACGCTTTACAAAAACCTTTCGGGGTGGTTTACAAAGCTCCCCAAGGAGGCGGTTTTTTGGTTTGGTAACGCCCTTTTCGGAACTTTCATTTATCTCTTAACGTTATTTTTTGCCCTCTACCAGGGGAAAAAGGCTGTTTACCACCTGAAAAGGGTTATGCCCCTTGAGGAAAAGGACAAGGAGGAGGTTTTAAAAACCTTAAAGGATGCCATTACGGGGGTCATTTACGGAACGGCGGGAACGGCGCTGGTCCAATCCCTTATAGCCTTGGCGCTCTATATCTATTACGGCTTACCCTACCCCTTTTTGTGGGCTTTGCTCACCGCGATTTTTGCCTTTATCCCCCCCTTTGGAACCGGTTATATTTGGTTCCCCGTAACGGTTTACGAACTCCTTTTGGTCGACAAGTTCAAGGGGATAGTGGGGCTTATCGTCGGATTTTTAATTATTTCCTCCATAGATAACTTCGTCCGACCGCTGGTTATGAAGGAAAAGATAGAGCTACCCTATGCGGTGCTGTTCTTTTCGGTTGTTGGGGGGTTGGTGACCTTCGGTTTTACCGGTCTATTTTTGGGTCCAACCATTTTTGCCCTCTTTATTACCCTCGTAAAGATTTATGAGCGAAAATTTGCAACCCCAAAAGGTGAAAACGGCGGATAAAACCGAAAGGGTTATAAAAATCGTAGAAATCCTTAGGGGGGTTGTTCCCCGCTTAAACCCACCCATCCACGGGATGTTCGAAGTTCAAAAAAACGACCCCTATAGGGTTTTGGTTTGCGGCATCCTCTCGGCGAGGAGTAAGGACGAAAAAACCGTTCCCGTTTGTAGGAAACTCTTCGAAAAGTATCCCACCCCGGAAAGTTTAATAAAAGCCCCTTTGGGGGAGATAGAGGAAACCCTAAAAGGGATAGGTTTGCACCGACAAAAGGCGAGGTATTTAAAGGAGGCGGTTAAACTCTTCGTGGAAAGGTACAACAAAAAGCTCCCCCAAAGGTTGGAAGAACTGGTCAAATTCCCCGGGGTGGGTAGGAAGATTGCCAATATTATCCTAATCCACGCCCACGGGGTCGATACCATAGCGGTCGATACCCACGTCCACAGGATAGCCAACCTCCTCGGGCTGGTAAACACAAAAACCCCCGAACAAACGGAGGAGGAGCTAAAGAGGATAACCCCTAAGGGGTTGTGGAAGGAGATAAACTACCTCTTGGTGGGATTAGGTCAAACCATTTGTACCCCGAAGGTTCCAAAGTGCAACGAATGCCCCATAAGGGATTTTTGCGATTACTACCACCGCAAAGGGGAAGACGGAAATTAGGAAAACCTCCGAGGGGGTCTTTACAAAACTTTCCCCCGTGGGGGTTATTTTAAATTCTTATGGAATTCAAGGTAAGAAAAGAGGATTGGAAAACCTTCGAAGGGGATGCGGTTGTTTTCTTCACCTTCGAAGGAGGATTGGAGGAGCTCCCCTCGGAGGTGCTGGAGAAGATAAAACCCTTTGCGGAAGACGAAAACTTTAAAGGCAAGAAGGGGGAAATACTAAAGGTTCCCGTTAGCGGAGAACCCTTTAAAAGGCTCTACATCGTAGGGCTCGGTAAAAAGGAAAAGGTAAACAGAACCGTTGCGAGGGAGGTAGCCGCAAAGCTCGCCCAAAGGCTCGAAAAGGATAAAAACCGTTCGGCTTTAATAAATGTTAAAAAGGAGGTTTGCTCCCAAGCCTGTGCCGAAGGTATAGTCTTGGGAACTTACAAGTTCGACAAGTACAAAACCAAAAAGGAAGAGAACAACTACAAAGGTCTCGAAAAGGTGGAATACCTAAACGCGGATGAGGAAAAGGTTCTCCTCGGGAAGGTATTGGCGGAGGCTCAAAACTTTGCGAGGGACTTGGTAAATACCCC
>CAZNBH010000106.1:0-3625 GCA_964571355.1 uncultured Aquifex sp. | reverse complement strand
ATTTTTACCACTTAACCTGCAAGGCGGATTTTATGATTTGCTCGTAGTCCCTATCGGCGCCGGTGGGGGTTCTATCGTAGTTAACCTGTTTGAAGGCTATACCGCCCTTTACGTGTTTGTTGAAGGTGTATTCGATACCCAAAAGGTATTGGCTTCTATCGGGTTTCCCACTTTTGGAGTCGTAATTCCAAAATCCGTAACGCCCGAAGATGGTAACGGGTCTATGCAACCACCTCTTTAGGTATAGGTCGAAGTTTACCGACCAGCCTTGGTTGTCCAGGGTTACATCCGTCGTAGGGGAAATGTAATAGTTACTTTCGCGGTCGTAGATATATTGAGCCGCCAATAGGACGTAATCGTTTTTAAATCCTACCCAAGGTTGGAGGATAAATTTATCCGCCTCTTGGGAGGAATAGTTGTTGTCGTTGTCTATATAGGCGGAGTGGAACGAAAAGGTTAGCCCGTATTGGGGGAGGTAGTAGGTAAGCCTTCCCTCTATCGATTTTCCAAAATGGTGGTCGTCCTCGGCTACGTGATACCCTTCGCCGTTGTATATTCCGAACATGTACCCGAGGTTTTGATACTTGCCTTTAAAGGCGATACCGAGGTCGGCGGAGGTTATAAGATGGGCTCCCGTTTTATCCTCTATAAAGGTTTTGTCCATATAGCGGTGTAGCCAACCGTGGTGTTCCTCCCAGTCTATCCAAGGGCGGTGCGCCAAACCTATTTCGGTTTGCAAGTATTTGTTGATTTCCCAATTTAAGTAGGCATATTTAAGTCTGAAGACATAACCGCTTGTGTTATCGGGCTTGTATATATCACCCGTTAATCTGAAATAGTTGACATTGTTGAAATACTTCCGTATATCGATATAAGCACGGGTTACCTTAAACTCGTTAAAGTCGTCTTCCGATTTTTTTGTCCCCTTTAGGGTATAGTCGTAGTGGAGGTAGGCGACACCGCCTATTTTTAGACCGACCAACTTCTTAAGTTTTTTTAGCTCGGCAACCTCCTCCTTTTGGAGTTTTTGTTCCTTTGCGAGCCTCTCTTTGTGTTTTTCTATTAGGGCTTTAGCCTCTTGGGGGGTAAAAATCCCCTTTTTTTCCAACATGAGGACCAAGTCCTCGTAATCGTCCCCGTAGGAGGAAAAGGTTAAAAAACTCCCCGCAAAGGTTCCGAGTAAAAGCCAACGCTTAAGGGTCATAGGAATAAGGTTTTTAACCGAAAAGGGGAAGGTTTTGTTAAAAATCTTTTAAAGTTCCTCTATTGTGAGCCTATCGTTGGTGTATATGCATATTTCGGAGGCTATCTTCAGCGACTGCTCGACTATTTGACGGGCGTCCATGTCGGTGTTTCGGTATAGAGCCCGCGCGGCGGCGAGGGCATAATTCCCCCCCGAGCCTATAGCCAAAATAGGTTCCTCCGGCTCGATAACGTCCCCCATACCGGAGAGCAGATAGATATGCTTGTCGTCGGCTACGAGCATAACCGCCTCGAGGCGGCGGAGTGCTTTGTCCATTCTCCACTCCTTTGCCAGCTCCACCGCCGCGCGGGTTAGATTTCCCCTATGTTCCTCGAGTTTTCTCTCGAGCCTTTCCATTAGGGCTAACCCGTCGGCTGCTCCTCCCGCAAAACCTACCAACACCTTTCCGTGGTAAATCTTCCTAACCTTTTTTGCGGTGTGCTTTATAACGGTATCCCCGAGGGTTATCTGACCGTCCCCTCCCATGCAGGTTTTTCCGTTTCTCCTTACCACTATTACGGTGGTAGCCCTTCTATCCATACCTTTTAACTATAGGCATACGCCAATCCTTGTCGAAGGATACCTTTGTAACCTTCACCCCTAAAGGTGCCTGTTTTCTCTTGTATTCCGCGCGGTGGAGCATTCTTATAACCTTTTGAACCACCGAAAGGTCGAAACCCCTTTTTGCTATTTCCTCAACGGGGAGACCTTCCTCTATGTACAGGCGGAGGATTTCGTCGAGAACACCGTAAGGGGGTAGGGTATCCTGGTCCTTTTGGTTGGGTCTTAGCTCCGCCGAAGGGGGTTTTTCTATTATCCTTTCGGGGATTACCTCCCTCCCTTTGTGGGAGTTGTACCACCTCGCCAAACGGTAAACCCAAGTTTTATAGACATCCTTTAGGGGTGCAAAACCCCCCGCCATATCCCCGTAAATGGTCGCATATCCCACCGCACTCTCACTTTTGTTGGAGGTTGCGAGGACTATATAACCCTCCTTGTTGGAGAAGTAAAAGAGGATATTCGCCCTTATACGGGCTTGGATATTTTCGTCCGCCACGTCGAATTTCCATTCGGGGAAAAGGTTCTTAAACAGTTCCTCGAAGCGTTCGAAAAAAGGTTCTATCTCCACCACTCGGAACTTTATACCGAGGTTTCCCGCAAGGGTTTTCGCATCCTCGTAACTTTCGGTGGAGTTGAACACGGTCGGCATGTAGAGGGCTAAGACGTTTTCCTTTCCGAGGGCTTCCGCCGCCAAAACGGCGGTAAGGGCGCTATCGATACCCCCCGAAAGTCCCAAAATAGCCTTTTTAAACCCCTGCTTGGAAAAGTAATCCTTTATTCCCCTTACGAGGGCTTTGAAAAGCTCCTCCTCAAAGGGAACCTTTTTGTATTCGAATCCCACTTGGGGTGGGGTGTCGTTCGGTTCCTTTTCGAGTTCTATTTCCAAAACGGGGCTTTGGACGGTTTCGCAGATGGTGGCCTCTTTTACCCGTTGGTCCCTAAGCCTTACCCTCTCCGCCGAAGGCGGCTCTATATCCACCAAAAGCAAATCCTCTTCAAAGAGTTTGCCAACGGCAACCAAATTCCCCTGCGGGGATACGACAAAGCTCCTCCCATCGAATACGAGGCTATCCTGCCCCCCCACGAGGTTGACGTAGGCGGTGTAATAGAGCCCATCGGTCGAGCGGGCGCTAACGAACTTGAGCTTTTTTTCAAACTTTCCGACCTCGTAGGGTGAGGCGTTTATAACGACCAATAGGTGGACTCCGAGGAGGGCGTATTCCCTCGCGAGGGTAGGATGCCAAACGTCCTCACATATGAGGAAACCGACCTTTACCCTTCCCAATTTGAGGACTAAAAGATGTTCTCCCCTCTTAAAGTAGCGGTACTCGTCGAAAACCCCGTAGTTGGGTAAGTATCTCTTGTAATATTCCCCCAGGAGTTTGCCTTTATAGATTACCCCCAAGGTGTTGTGAACAAACCCGTCGACCATTTTGGGGTAGCCGATAACGACCACCGTATCGGTGTTTTTTGTAAATTCGATAATCCCTTTAAGGGTTTCTTCGCCCTTTTTTAGGAAGTCCTCCCTCAGGAGGAAGTCCTCGGGGAGATACCCGCAAACGGTAAGTTCGGGAAAAATTACCAAATCGGCACCCTTTTGGGAAGCCTTTTTTATACAATCCTCTACGAGTTTTTTATTTCCTTCGAAATCTCCAACGGTGGGATTTATTTGAGCCAAGGCGAGCCTCATTTAAGGTTAATGTTAGCCTTGCGAACACTTAGCGTTTTCCTAATTTCCAAACTATGGAAGACCTAAAGGGCTCCTTGGAGCGTTTGAAAGAGCACCTCGAGAGGTTAAAAGGGGAGGAAAACCTAAAAGAG
>CAZNBH010000105.1:0-3651 GCA_964571355.1 uncultured Aquifex sp. | reverse complement strand
TTTTTCTATGTCCGACCAAAAGAAGTGGAGAACCGCCATAAGCTTCCACAAGGGACACGAAGCCTACGTTAGGGGCTACAAGCTCGAAGACCTGATAGGAAACCTGACCTTTTCGGAGGCTATCTATCTGGTTCTAAAGGGTGAGCTCCCCACCGAGGAAGAGGCGAAGATGATGGACGCCATACTGGTCTCGGTGGTTGAGCACTCGATAGCCCCCCCTTCGGTTATAGCGGCACGGGCGATTGCTAGCGGCGGCAACAAGATGAACGTCGCGGTTGGTGGAGGTATTTTAGCCTTCGGGGAAGCCCACGGCGGCGCTCTCGAGGGTGCTATGAAATTCTTGCAGGAAAACGTTGACCGAGACCCCGAGGAGGTTGTAAAAGAATACCTCGAGAAAAAAATAAGAATTCCCGGTTACGGGCATAGGTATTACAAGGATTACGACCCGAGAACCAAAAGGCTCTTTGAGCTCGCCAAAGAGATAGGTTTTTACGGAAAATATTGCCGCTTCGCGGAGGAGGTTGAAAGGGCTATAGAGAAACTAAAGGGTAAACGGCTCGTTCTCAACGTCGACGGGGCTATAGCGGCTATCACCTCCGAAATGGGCTTCGACTGGAGGCTCGGTAAGGGCTTCTTTATCATCGGAAGGGTTCCCGGTTTGGTGGCCCATGTTTACGAAGAGCTTACAATGGAAAAACCCTTCTCCAAGAGGCTCGACGAGGATAAGGAGGTCGAATACCTCGGACCCGAACCGAGGGAGCTCCCCGAAAGGTTTAAGAGGAGATAGCTCCTATTTCCCCCAAGGGGTTTCTTTAAACTCTCCCCCTTTATGCGTTTTGTCGACGTGAGGAACCTCTTAGGGAAAGCCTTTTGCGATTACCTCCTAACGGGGGATGAAAGGTTTAGGGAGCTATACCTCAATGCGGAAGTTCCCCCCGAATTTAAAACCTACAAGGGGGAGAGGGTAAATTTCTACGAAACCTTTATAGTTAGGTATAGGTCTCTAATACCCGCAAAGGGAATAGGGGAAGTTGTAAAACTCGGATTTGAACTGAACCGATTGGGTTATTACTTCGAAGCCCACGAGGTGATAGAAAAGTATTGGCTCACCTATAGAGGGGAATACAAAAAGCTCCTACAGGCTCTTATACAGGTTGCCATAGCAAATATGCACCACGAAGGTGGGAATTTAAGAGGTTACAACCGTATGAGGGAATTAGCCCTCGAGAATTTAAAACCCTACTCGGGGAAACCCTTCGGGATAGACCTCGAGAGGTTGAGGGAAAGTATAGAGACCGCAAGTGGAATTATAGAGTTTCCCCCTTTGGGGTAAGCTTTTAATGTTGTGCTAACCGTAGAGGTTTTGGAAAATTCGACCTTTTCCCCAAAAGGTGAGGGAAAAATCCTTTATAAAACCTCCTTCGGCGGGGAGATAAGGGAAGAAAGACCTTTAAAGGTTTCCGAAACCGATTTAAACCTCCCCTTTGAGTACCTAAACCCGATACAAACCCTCTTTTATAAGTTCTACAAAGGGGGGAACGCCCTCATTTCCGCCCCCACATCGGCGGGAAAGACCGGTATAGCGCTGATTTTTTTCCACAACAGGGAGGGGAGGATAGTTTACACCGCCCCGACCAAAGCCCTCGTTTCCGAAAAGGCCAAGGAACTAAAAAGGATTTACGGCAAGGTCGACATAAGGACGGGGGACGTTATAGAGGAGTTCAAACCGGTGAGGTCTCGGGTGGTCGTCGCCACCTACGAAAATTTGGTTTTGGCTTTGCGAAACAACGCCCCCTGGACAAACGACATAGAGGCGGTGGTCGTCGACGAGGTTCACTCCCTAATGGGGAATAGGGGGACGGTGGTAGAGGAGCTAATTACCTCCCTAAAGCTCCGAGGGGTCGACATCTTAGCCCTATCGGCTACCATTCCCGGAGCGGAAAGGTTGGCGAGTTGGCTCGAAGCCGACCTCTTTTTAAAGAGCAAGTGGCGCCCCGTTCCCCTCGAGAGGAAAATCCTTTCCCTGCGGAAGTTTAAGGAGTGGATAGACCCGAGGGAGCTCGGAGAACTCAAGGGGGACGAAAAGTATGCCTTAAAAATGCTGGCGGCACTTTTCGAGCTTAGCTCCCCCGACGAAAAGGTCATAGTCTTCGTTCCCAAAAAGACCATAGGGTGGAAGATGCTCGAATACGCCAACCGCGAGAGGTTGGAAATAGCCAACGAAACTACCCCCTTTGAGGTAAAAAAAACGGGAGAGGAAATAGCCTTCCACAACGCCGACGTCCCCGCCCCCGAAAGGGAGAGGATAGAAAAGGCATTTAGGGAGGGAAACCTCAACAAGCTAATAGCAACCCAAACCCTCGCCTACGGGGTAAACCTCCCCGCCGACAAGGTGCTGATAGGGGTAAGGGGCTTTTTCGACCGCAACGAGAGGAGGCTAAAAATCTTCCCCGACCTGTTGGACATTTTGCAGGAGGAGGGTAGGGCGGGGAGGTTCGGTATAAAGGAAAAGGGTTATTCCTACATTTTGGTATACGGCTCGAGGGAGGAAACCGTAGAAGGCAAGCTAAGCCAAGCCCTCGAAGGGGAATTTAAACCGTACCTTTCGAGGGAACTCTCCAAAAATGTGGACCTCGGGGAGGAGGGTTTAAAGTGGCTTTCCCTATTCCTCTTGGTGGCTTTCTTACACTCGGGTAAACACTACAAGGAGTTTTTAAAGAAAACCTTTTCCCTTCGGAGGTTTGTAAACCATCCCTCGGTCTCCGAAACGGTCGAGTGGCTTGTCGAAAACCTCTATTTGGATAACGATTACAGGCTCACCGAGAAGGGAAAGTTCTGTTTACGAAGCGGTGTTCCCCCCACCGAGTTTGAGGAATTCCTCCGGAGGAGGGATTTACCCCTCCCCACAATGGCGGTTTTAAGACCCCTCCTTTACACCAAGAGACTCGACGGGATTTTTCCCTTTGTGAGGGAGAGGGATAGGTTCAAAGAAGACCTTCAAAAGATAAGGGAGAAGTTAATCCTCTGCGGGGAAAGGTGTTTTTCCGACAACACCGACCAGTTGATGTTTTTTATAGAAGGTTACACCTTTAGGTATCCCAACATCTCAAACCCCCCGGGGGATTTTTCCTATTTGGGGAGCGACGCCCTCCACCTGTTGAGAACTCTCCTAGACCTTAGGAGGTTGGGGCTTTTAAACCTTCCGAACGGAGAACTTTTAAAAATCACCCATTCCCTCAAGTACGGATTGGAGGAAAACTTTTCCCCCTTGGGGGGAATAAAGGGGATAGGACACATAAGGGCAAACCTCCTAAAGGAGTACCTCAAAATGGAGGGAGTTAAGGAAATTCCTTTCGGAGGAAGGGTCGGGGAAATATTCGACCTATCGGAGGAAGGGGTGTTGTTTACCGACCTCGTCGAGGTTCTCATAGAGCTTAGAAACCTCGACGAGTACAGGGCAAAGAGGGAAGCCCGAACGGTGTTAAACCTTTTGAAGAGAAACTCCGAAAGTGTACTGGTGGACGACTACATTTTGAGGGCTTTCGGTCTCTTTCTCTTCGGAAGGGAAAGCCTCTCCCTTAAGAGGGAGGAGCTCCTCTCCCAAATACTGAGCTATTAAATCATCTCCCCCGAAGGGGCGATTAAATTTAT
>CAZNBH010000104.1:0-3687 GCA_964571355.1 uncultured Aquifex sp. | reverse complement strand
CTATCCCTTAAGGTTAGACCGAAGTATCCCGCACCGCCTTGGTCTTTAATGGTGGCTATACCCCTTGCAATGAATGCTTTGAACGCCGCAAAGGTTTCGGGAGGGTCGGTTACAAATACGTCGAACTTTCCGAGAAACTCGTCGGTGTAGGGATTCCTTAGGTCGTGAACCCTAGCCTCGACGTTTTTGAGACCGAGTTCTTTGATGATTTTGTTGTCGAATTCTATAAGACGTTCGTCGATATCGATGATTAAAAGCCTTTTGTAACCTCCGTAGAGGGCTATTGCCAAGCCGGTTAGGTCGTCCTCGGCACCCATAACGATAATTTCCTTACCCTCGATGTCCCCCCTCATGTCCATATGGAGAACGCGGGAAACGGTGGTTTCGGGGGTTACCGCACCCTGGTCGAACTGTTGAACCGGTTCGGGTCTATCCTTGGCTATTTCTACAAAAGTTCTGTAGAAATCTATATTCTTGTAGAAGGGAACCCCCCTTCCTTGGCAAGCTTCGCAAGAAAAGTCTTTGTAAGGACCTATTTGATACTCTCTAATTACTTCCCAACCCTTTTCGGTGAGGAGTATTTCGTCGTTTTCGATTTTTACCAAGCCCCTTTGAACCAAAGCTTTAATAATGGCACTGGCGTAGGGAACCGGTAGGTCGGAGTAGTCTACAACTTTCCAAAAATCGGTTGTAACCTGCAAGGCGGCCAAAACCCTTTCGATGTTTCTCCTGTAAACGTTCTGTATCCCCTGAGCTTTAACTTCTTGTAATATTTCTGTTAGAACGTCCGCCACTTTTTTACCTCCTTTTGGATTTTTACAAAGTTTTTTCTATTTTATGGAAGCCCTTTTATTTCTACCTTAAAGGGATTAAAAAGACACCTTTCCCCTTTAGGGGGGTTTTTCCATAAACCTTTTTGGTGTTTACAAATTTGTTACCAAAAAGGTGATAAAAGGTATTTCCCCTTTCGCCTATAGAGGTTTAAAGACTTCGAAAATTTCCTATTCGATAAAACCGCAGAGGGAGGTAAAAAATGGCGGCAGAAGTTCAACTAAACACCGGTAACACGGCGTGGATGCTGACCGCGTCCGCGTTGGTTGTATTTATGACCATTCCCGGCTTAGCCCTTTTCTACGGAGGATTGGATAGGGCTAAACACATTCTGAACACCATCGCCATGGTTTTGGTGGCTTTCGGTATTACCGCCATCACCTGGTTCGTGGTGGGTTACTCGATAGCCTACGGAACCGATATTGCGGGCTTTTTTGGAAATCCCCTGGACTACCTGCTCGGAAAAGGTTTGCACGGTTTGACCGATAACGGCTATCCCATGAGCGTTGACGTGATGTTTCAGCTAACCTTTGCCGCTATTACCACCGCGATAATAGCCGGTTCGGTTGTCGATAGAATGAAATTTCCCGCTTGGATACTTTTCACTATCCTCTGGAGCATCTTCGTTTATCCGGTTATAGCCCACTGGGTATGGGGTGGTGGATTTTTGAGCCAACACGGTGAGCTCGACTTTGCGGGTGGAACTGTTGTTCATATCAACGCGGGGGTAGCCGGTTTGGTAGCCGCAATGCTTTTGGGTGGAAGGAGGGAGAAATTCCTACTGCCCAACAATGTCCCCTTTGTGGTTCTCGGAGCGGGTATCTTATTCTTCGGATGGTTCGGGTTTAACGCCGGTTCGGCGTTGGCAGCCGACATGGTGGCCGGTTGGGCTATGCTCAACACAACCCTTGCAACCGCCGCCGCAATGTTAACCTGGATGGTCCTCGAATATATCCACTTCAAAAAACCCACCATAGTGGGATTGGCATCGGGTATCGTTGCAGGATTGGTTGCAATAACCCCCGCGGCCGGTTTTGTTAACCCCGTAGGGGCTATTTTTGTAGGTATCTTGGGAACTATCCCCGCCTTCTACGCCGTAATATGGCTTAAAAAGGTATTGGGTTACGACGACGCCCTCGACGCCTTTGGCGTTCACGGTGTAGCCGGTATAGCCGGGGCTATCCTAACCGGTATTTTCGCCGACCCCAAAATCAACGGCGGAGCCGGTTTGCTCTACGGTAATCCCAAGCAGGTTTTAATCCAAATCGAAGGTGTTTTGGCAACGGTTATATATACTGCAATTGCAACCGCCGTTATTATGTTCGTAGTAAAAGCCCTAACCGGAGGTGCCAAGGTTAGGGAAGAGGAAGAAATCGAAGGTCTCAATAAAACCCAACACGGGGAAAAGGCTTACAACGAGATTACCTCTTAGTACTTTTGTTTTTCGGGGATTACCCCCCTTACCCCTCCCCTGGGGTCTTCGCAATCCCCCCAATACCTCGGTATCACGTGGACGTGAACGTGCATTATCGTCTGCCCCGCAGCCTTCCCGATGTTAATCCCTATGTTGTAGCCGTCCGGTTTAAATCTCCTATCGAGGAACTTTTTAACCTCCTCCACAAGTTCCCAAATGGCATTTTTTTCCTCCCCCGTTAGGGAAAAGTAATCGGGAACGTGCCTAAAGGGGATTACCAACATATGCCCCTCCGTTACGGGATATTTATCGAAAATCGCATAACAGAGGTCGTTCCGTAGAACTATTGCGTCCCCCTTTACGGTACAAAAAGGACAGTCCTTCCCCACAGGGGTTTAATTTATAGAAAACATGCCCCAAAAGGAGATAGCGGTAACCGAGGCTTTGAAAAAACCCCTCGAGGTCGAAAGGGGAATAATAGTCCTCTACGGGGAAGAGGAACTCCTCCACAAAAATTTCCTCCAAAAGCTAAAAAAGGAAAAAGGGGATTATATCCTCTACCACGGGGAGGACCTCGACCTCGACAAGTTCGTTGAACTTTTGGGGGAAAGAACCCTTTTTTCCTCCTCCGGGGGGAGGGTTAAAGTCCTATACCACGGGGAGAAATTCTTTGAAAAACTAAAAAAGAAGGGGAAGGAAAAGGTTATTCGCCTCCTCCAAAGGGAAATAAAAGACCTTATCGCCATTTGTATAGTTAAGGATTTAAAGAAAACCGAAAGGGGGAAAGAACCCTATAAAACCCTCTTCGGGGTTGCAAAGGCTATTTTTACCGCAAAAGGTTTGAACCGAAACCAAATAGCGGCTCTGATTAAGAAAAAATTCCAAAAAGAGGGTATAAAACTCCCCGAAGGGGCTTTGGAGTATTTACTCGAAAGTTTTTCCGACCTTACAGCTCTAAAAAACGAGCTTGAAAAGCTCATTACATACGCTCACGGAAAGAAAACGTTAACCCTCGAGGAGATAAAAGCCCTCGTTGAGGGAAATAAAACCTATACCGTGTTCGACTTTCAAAGGGAGTTTTTCAACAAAAACCTTAAAGGGGCTTTGAAGGTTTACCGTTCCCTTTTGGAGGGACTTACCTCCTACGAGGTCAACCAAACGGTGTTGCAACTCGAGGGTTTGCTCCTCTCAACGGTAAACAAATTGCTCCTTTCCCACGAGAGGATTAAAAAGGGTGAAGACCTCCAAAGGTTTGCAAAGGAAATAGGGCTTTACTACCCCTTTCAGGTAGCCCAATTTAAAAACTGGTTGGAACTTTGGAGGGAAGAGGAACTGGAAAACCTCCTAAGGGAACTCTACAAATTCGACCTAAGGGTGAAAACAAAATTCCTCCCCCCTTCGGGGGAGTTCGAAAAATTTTTAATCTCCTCTTTGGGTTAAAA
>CAZNBH010000103.1:0-3708 GCA_964571355.1 uncultured Aquifex sp. | reverse complement strand
TTCTAAACTTTTACCCCTTTTGAAGGAGAGCTTAAACTTTTTAAGCAAGTCCTTTAAGGGTTAAATACTTTCTCGATGTCCGTAATAGGTATAATCCTTGCGGCGGGGAAGGGAACCCGCTTTAGGAGTGAAAAACCCAAGGTAATCCATACCCTTTTGGGGAAACCTATGGTCTACTTTCCCTATGAGTCGTTGATAAAAGGATTGGATCCCTTAAAGGTTGCAATAGTGGTCGGCCATAAAAAGGAACTCGTAAAGGAAACTCTAAAAGACCTCCCCAAGGTGGAGTTTTATGAACAGGAAAACCCCAAAGGGGGAACCGCCGACGCGGTCCTAAGTGCGGAAGAATTTTTAAAAAAACATCCCGAGGGTTTTGTCGTTATCCTCAACGGGGATAGCCCCCTAATAAAGGCGGAAACCCTAAGGGGTGGTTTTGAAAAATTAAAAAAAGACAACCTAAAGGGGTTAATCTTTACAACCGTTTTGGAAAACCCCACCGGTTACGGTAGGATTGTAAGGGACGGCAATGGGAAGGTTAAGGCTATAGTCGAGGAAAAGGATGCGAGTCCCGAGGAGAGGGGGATTAAAGAGATAAACGGCGGTTTCTATATCTTTTCGGTAAAACACCTTCTGGAGGCTTTAAAGGAAATAAAACCCTCCCCGATAAGCGGAGAACTATACCTCACCGATGTGGTAAAGGTCTTTTACTCCAAAGGGTGGGAAATAGACACCTATCAAACCGATAGGGAGGAGCTTTTGGGGGTAAACGACCGCGTTCAGTTTTCCGTTGCGGAAAAAATCCTCCTAAGGAGGAAAATCGAGAGCCTCCAAAGGGAGGGGATAACAATAAGACTTCCCGAAACGGTTTATATCGATTGGGATGTCCGAGTGGGAAGGGATACCGAAATAGAACCCCACGTTACTTTAAAGGGAAATACCGTTGTGGGGGAAAACACCTTTATAGGGAGCGGTTCTATATTGGAAAATTCCACCGTGGGGAATAACGTAAAAATACTCCCCTACAGTTACATATCCGACAGCCTTTTAGAGGACAACACCGTCGTTGGACCCTTCGCGAGGATTAGGAACGGAAGCTTTCTTAAAGAGGGTTCCGAAATAGGGAACTTTGTAGAGGTTAAAAAGTCCACAGTGGGGGAAAACACCAAGGCAAAACACCTCACCTATATAGGGGACGCCACCATAGGAAGGGATACCAACATAGGAGCGGGAACGGTATTTGCCAACTACGATGGGGTAAATAAATACCAAACCTTTGTTGGGAACAACGTATTTATAGGGAGCAACTCCCTAATAATAGCGCCCCGAAAATTGGAGGATTGGAGCTTTATTGCCGGGGGGAGCGTTGTAAATAAAGATATCCCCGAAGGGGCATTGGCTATAGGAAGGGCAAAACTCAAAATCTTCGAAGGGAAAAACCCGCTTTTGAAAAAGAAAAAGGATTAAACACCCACGCCCGCCTTCGGCGGGATTTTTTATAATCCTTTATATGTCAGAATTGACACATACTCCCGTAAGGGAGATTAAATACCTCCGCATATCCCTAACGGACGCCTGTAATTTCCGGTGTTCCTATTGCAGGAGCGGTGAAAGTTATAGCCCCTCGAGGGAACTCTCCAAGGAAGAGATAACCCTAATGGTGAAGGTTTTTTCCGAATACGGACTCCAAACGGTTAGGTTTACGGGTGGGGAACCCCTCCTAAGGGGGGATATTGTGGATATAGTTTCCTCCGTTGGGAAGTACGTTGGGGACGTATCGATTACCACCAACGGGTATTTTCTAAAAAAATACGCAAAACCCCTAAAGGGGGCTGGGCTTAAAAGGCTAAACGTATCCCTCGATAGTTTAAACCCTCAAAAATTCCGTTCCCTTACGGGAGGGGATTTAAATAAGGTCCTCGAAGGGTTGGAGGAGGCGAAGAAACACTTTGAAGGGATAAAGATAAACACCGTAGCCATTAAGGGTTTTACCGAGGAAGAAATAGATCCCCTATTGGAATTTTGTGCCGAAAACGGTTTCCACCTCCGATTTATAGAACTTATGCCGGTTGGGGATTTACCCTTTTTTGGAGAGGATAGGTTTCTACCCCTCGATTGGGTAAAAGGATACATAGAAAACCGTTATGGGAAACTCCTACCCTTGGATAGAACCGGTTCGGGGGCTTCTAAGGATTTTTATCTCCCCTCGTTGGGGATAAAGGTTGGCTTTATAAAATCGGTTACCGAACCCTTTTGCGAGGGGTGCCAGAAGTTCAGGGTTACCGCCGATGGGAAAATCCACTTTTGCCTCCGAACCGACAACGAGGTGGACCTAAAACCCTATCTCCAATCGGAGGAAACTTTAAGAAGATTTGTTCCCGAACTCTTGAGGTTAAAAGAACTAAATAACCGCTTTATTACCAAAGAAGGTTTTAAATGGTTTTCCCACGGTAGGACGATGGTTAGGATTGGGGGATAGGTTTTTGGAGAAGGGAGGCGGAGCGGACGGGATTTGAACCCGCGACCTCCGGCTTGACAGGCCGGCGTTCTGACCGGGCTGAACTACCGCTCCAACCTCCCCAGATAATTATAGCATGGTAGGCGGGACGGGACTCGAACCCGTGACCTCCGGCTTGTAAGGCCAGCGCTCTCCCAACTGAGCTACCCGCCTTCAGCGCAGGCTTGCCGGCGTTCCCGCCTTACCAAGGAACCCCGTCCGAGGAAATAAATATAACTCAAAAAGGTAGAGTAAAAATATGAGAAAAATCATTATGAAATTACAACCCCTTCGGTTATCTCCCTAATACGGTTTACAACCCCCTCTATAATCCATTTGGGGGTAGATGCCCCCGCCGATACCCCTACGGTGGTTGCATTTTTAAACCATTCCTCTTTAAGTTCCTCGGGGGTTTCGATGTGGTAACTGTTGGGGTTTAAAGATTTAGCAATTTTGTATAGGCGGGTCGTATTTCCGCTATTCTTACCACCAATTATTATCATCACGTCAACTTTAGGGGCGAGCTCCCTAACCTCTTCCTGCCTTACGGACGTGGCGTTACAAATCGTATTTATAACCTTTAGTTCCTTCACCCAAACGGCGAGCTCACCGACAACTTCCTTGAAAAACTGTTCGTTTTGGGTCGTTTGAGCGATAACCCCCACCTTGGGTTTGTTCAAAGCCGGTTTTAAATCCTCAATGGTTTCCACAATGATACCCTCGCCGTTGGCATCTTCGAGGTATCCCCACGTTCCCCTAACCTCGGGGTGATTTTTCTCCCCGACCAATACGACAAAATAACCCTCCTTTACCAGTTGAACTACCGCCTCGTGAACCGCCTTAACGTAGGGGCAGGTGGCGTCTATTATTTTGACCCCTTTGGAGTTTAGCTCCCTCTCCTTTTGAGGTGGTATTCCGTGGGAACGGAGAATTAAAACGGTATTCCCGTCGAGTTGTTCCTCGTTTTGGAGAACCTCTATTCCCAAACCTTTAAGGCGTTCTATTTCTTGGGGGTTGTGAATTAGGGGACCGTAGGTAAAAACCTTTTTCCCCTCTTTGGTGTATTTGCTCGCCTCCTCGGCGAGTTCTATAGCCCTTTCCACGCCGAAACAAAAACCCGCATGGGGTGCGAGGATTATCTTAACCATTTGGGGGAAACAGTTTAAAACCCCTTAAAGGGAGAAAAAACGTTCAAAACCATAAAAGGGTTAGAA
>CAZNBH010000102.1:0-3731 GCA_964571355.1 uncultured Aquifex sp. | reverse complement strand
ACAACCGCCGCCCTTATAAAGACCCCGTTTTCAACTTGTTTTAGTATTAGGGAGTTTTCCCCGTAGACTTCGGAGGAGGCTATCTCAACGTTTCGGTTAACGGGTCCCGGATGCATATAAAACTTTCCCCCTTTTCTTAAAAACGATGCCCTTTCGGGGGTTAAACCGAAACGGTTTAGGTAATCCCTCTCGGAGGTAATTAAAGGTTGGTTTTGCCTCTCCTTTTGAATTCGCAAGAATACCGCAACATCGCACCAGCTTAGGGCTTTGTCGATATCGTTAAAGTCCCTATCAACCCCCAGTAGCTCCAAATCGGCGGGTCTAAAGCTTCGGGGTGCGCATATCCCAACCTCGGCATTCAATTTTTTAAAGAGTTTCACCCCCGAACGGAACACCCGACTGAACTTTATATCCCCCACGTAGAGGATTTTTAACCCCTTAATACCCCCAAAGGTTTCCCTTAGGGTAAAGGCGTCTATTAAAGCTTGGGTTGGGTGTTCGTTGGTACCATCGCCGGCGTTTATAACCTTAATCCCGAGGTCGGAAATTTCATTCAAATGACCGTTTATAGGGGTCCTTATAACAACCCCCTCAAAACCTTGGGCGGTAAGGGTTAAAACGGTATCCCTTAAGGTTTCCCCCTTTTTCATAGATGAACCTTCGGAGGAAAAAAGGTAAGTTTCAAATCCCAACCTTCGGAGGGCTTTTTCAAAGGATAACCTCGTCCTCGTGGAGGGTTCCAGAAACATTAAAATCCAATCGCCGTTGTACTTCTTCGGAATACCTTTTCCCTTAAAGGTAGAGGCGGTTTTAAAGATTTCCTCCACGAGGTCGGGATTTAAATCTTCCACCGAGAGGAGCTTATCCATTAATGGGTTTATTATTTTGAGGATAAACGAAAAAAAGAAAACCGCAAAGGGGTTAGTTGTTTCCGTACTCCTTGCGGAGTTCCTTTGCCATTTCGACCATATTTTTAAGGGCGGGAATAACCTCTTCCCACTTACGGGTTTTAAGACCGCAGTCGGGGTTAACCCATAGGAGTTCCTTGGGTAATACCTTCATAACGCGGAGCATTACCGCCTTCATCTCCTCCTTGGAGGGAATTGCGGGGGAGTGGATATCGTAAACACCTACACCGATTTGTCTATCCCACTTTCCGAATTGTTCGAAGGCTTCAATAATTTCACCCTTCGAGCGGGAAGCCTCTATGGAAATAACGTCGAAGTCCATTTCGTAGATTTGCTCGATTATGTCGTTGAAATCGGAATAGCACATATGGGTGTGAATTTGGGTTTCCGGTTTGACCTTCGAGTTGGAAAGCCTAAACGCCTTTATAGCCCAATCGAAGTAGTCGTTCCACTCCTCTTTTTTGATGGGAACCGCTTCCCTAAAGGCGGGTTCGTCGATTTGGATAATTTTGATACCGTTCCTTTCGAGGTCGAGAACCTCGTCGAGTATAGCCAAGGCTATCTGATAGGCTATTTCGCTTCTGGGTATATCCTCGCGGGCGTAGGACCAGTTTAGAATGGTTACGGGACCCGTTAGCATACCTTTAACCGGTTTATCGGTGAGGCTTTGGGCGTAGGTAATCCACTCAACGGTCATAGGTTTGGGTCTCGAAACGTCCCCGTAAATTATCGGAGGTCTGTAAACACGGCTACCGTAGGAGATTACCCAACCGTGGGAGGTGGTCGCTATACCGTCGAGGAGCTCCGCAAAGTATTCGACCATATCGGAACGTTCAAACTCACCGTGGACGAATACGTCCAATCCCAACTCCTCTTGGAGTTCTATAGCCTCCTTAATCTTCCCTTGGATGAACTTCCTGTATTCCTCCTCGGAGAGTTCCCCTTTGCGGTATTTAACCCTTGCTTTCCTCACATCGGAAGTTTGGGGGAACGACCCTATTGTGGTGGTGGGGAATAGGGGTAACCTCAAAAGTTCCCTTTGAACTTTATCCCTTTCGGGGTAGGAGGGTTTTCTTACAAAGTCCTCCTCTTTAAGGTTTTTAATCCTGTTAATAACCTCTTCGTTCCTACCAAAGGGTTTGGATAGTAGAGCCGAAATTTCGTCGGCTTTGGCTTTAGCCCCTTCGTCGCCCTCGAGGAGACCTTTAAGTAGCCTAATCTCCCCCAATCTCTCCTTGGCAAAGGAGAGTCTTTCTTTTAGCCCTTCGGGGAGTTTGTTTTCCGGTTCAACGGTGATAGGTAAGTGATAAAGCGGTTGGGCGTTGGAGATTATTAGATTTTCCTCTCCCACGATATTGGCCAATTCCCTTAAGAGGTCGGCGGTTTTATTTAAATCGAGCCTCCATACGTTTCTACCGGGAACCACACCCGCGACGAGTTTTTTCCCCTTGGGGAACCCCTTTTGGCGGATGTTTTTCAAGTTCCTCTCGGAGGATACGAAATCCAAACCTATACCGGTAACGGGGAGGTTTATAATCCTTTCAAAGTATTTGTCGTCTATACCTTCGTAGTAGGTGACCACGTAAATGTCCAAGCCTTCGAGTCCCTCGGTTAGTTTCCTGTAGGTTTCCTCGATAATTGCAACCTCTTCGTCGTTGAGGTTTAAAACGAAGGCGGGTTCGTCTATTTGAACCTCCTTAACGCCGGCTTCCTTCAGTTCCAACAGCATCTGCCTGTATACGGGAATGAGCTTTTCGAGTAGAGCCTTTAGAACCTCGGGTTTTTCGATTTTTTCCATGTGGTAGATGGGCAAGCCCCCTTCTTCGCCCACCTTTTGCAAGGTTTTGGAGAGTTTTATAAAGGTGTAAGGTCCTATTACTACCGGTCTCCCCTCTATTCCGAATTTTTCCTTAGCCTCTTTGTATGCCTTTAGAGGTTTGTTTTCCCTTAATTCAAATTCGGGTTTTTCTATTTCGGGAACCAAATAGTGGTAGTTGGTATTAAACCACTTGGTCATTTCGAGGGCTTGTTTTCCCCTCGCCATATCGTAGTAAAGCTCTAGCCCTTCCTTTCCTTTGAACCTTTCGGGAATAACCCCGAACATTAGGGCTGTATCGAGCATAAAGTCGTAAAGGTTCAATTCCCCTACGGGGATACTATCCACAAATTGTTTATAGGTGTTTAGCCTGTAAGCCTCCAAATCTTCTATACCTTTAAGAAATTCTTCTTCGGAGATTTTTCCGGACCAGAAACCTTCGAGAAGTTTTTTGTATTCCCTCTTTTCTCCGAGCTTGGGATAGCCGAACGCCCAGGTTCTCATTTTCTTTAAGACCTCCTAAGGTTTTTCGAATATTTTTGAACCTAAAAGTATTGTATTCGGAGACCTTTTGAGAAAACTTTTGATGGATATTTTGAGGTTGAAATATCCATAGATGGGACTTCAAAGAATGGATTTCCTACAAAAGTGGGATTGGTTGAAATTTGCAGAGGTAAATAATGGTGGAGGGGGCAGGATTCGAACCTGCGAAGGGCGGAGCCCGGGGGATTTACAGTCCCCTGCCTTTGGCCGCTTGGCTACCCCTCCTACCGAGGTAGTCCTGCCCCAGTTTCGGCGGCTAAAAGCCGCACGGCCAGACCCCGCTTAGGGTCGGGGCTCCGCCATATAAGTGGAGCGGGCGACGGGACTCGAACCCGCGACCTGCGGCTTGGAAGGCCGCTGCTCTACCAACTGAGCTACGCCCGCTTCCTGGCTCCGGGGGCGGGACTCGAACCCGCGACCAGGGGATTAACAGTCCCCCGCTCTGCCGGCTGAGCTACCCCGGA